>NZ_CACZTX010000018.1 GCF_902784195.1 uncultured Methanobrevibacter sp. | reverse complement strand
AGTATGAGAAATATCAAAATAGTGATAAAATGATTGGTGTGATATTGGCCGCAGGAATGGGTACTAGACTAATGCCTCTAACTAAAGAAATTCCTAAAGCATTGCTTGAAATAAATGAAATGACATTGCTTGAGAGAATGATTAAAAACTGTATAAATGCAGATATAAAAAAATTTATTGTTGTTGTAGGATACAATAAAGAAAAAGTAATGGGTTTATGCCCCTTAATAGCTGAAAAGTATGATATAGAAATAAAAACTATTGTAAATGAAAAATATGATGTAACAAACACTTCAGTATCAACTTATCTTGCCAGTAAATTTATTGAGGAAAATGATTTGGATGATTTTATTTTAGTTAATGGAGATAATGTTGTAGATCCGGAAATTATTTCTAAATTGGCTGCTTCAAAAAATACTGGTATGATAATAGATAACTTTAAAGAACTGAACGAAGAATCATTCAAACTTATAATTGATGATGAATCATTAAATGATGAAAAAACAATAGCTAATGGTAAAATTCACTCCATAGGCAAACAATTGGATATTCAATCATCAAGTGGAGAATTTATTGGAGTATCAAAAGTACTTTATGATGATGTAGCAGAATTCAATAGAATTTTAGAAGGGTTAATAGAAGAAGATCCACAAAACTATTATGATTTTGCATACAAAGATTTAAGCGTTATTAAAACAATTGATTTTGTTTTAACAAATGGTTTAAAATGGACTGAAATAGATGACCATAAGGATTGGGAAAATGCCAAGGCACTAGTAAAAGAATTAGAAGGATAATAAAATAATAAAAGGGATAATATGGCCGGAGTAATTAATAAAATCAAAGCAATTATTTTAAATATAGGCAAATATTCAGTAAGAGGACTATACATACTCGGATCATATGTTATTCCTGTTAATGATAAAATTATTCTCTTTGAATCAAGCAATGGTCGAAATTTTACTGGAAATCCTAAATCCATCTATGAAGAAATATTGAATCAAGGATTGGATGAAGAATTCAAATGCGTATGGGTATTTACAAATACAAACACTGAAATAAATGGAAATGCAATAAAAGTTAAAAAATCCTTTTTCAAATTCCTATATTACACACTTAGAAGCGGAGCTTGGGTTTTCGATTCAAGGCATTTGTACTATCTTAGGAAAAATAAGAAAACAAAGTATATTCAAACATGGCATGGAACACCGCTTAAAAAACTAGCATTGGACATGGATTATATAGATATGAGCGGTAATCAAGACATTAGCATATACCATGATGATTTTAAAAAAAATACTGCATTGTGGGAGTATCTGATTTCACAAAACAGCTATTCCTCTGAGATATTCAAAAGAGCTTTTGACTTTAAGGGTGAGATGCTTGAAATTGGATATCCTCGTAATGACATTCTAATAAATAAAAACAATCCAGAAGACATTGATGAGATAAAAACAAGCTTGAATATTCCTAAAGACAAAAAGATTATCCTTTATGCTCCTACCTGGAGAGATAATGAATATTACGAAAAAGGAGAATACAAATTCGCAACAGAAATGGACTTTGACAAAATGTATAATGAATTGAAGGATGATTACATTTTAATCGTTAAATTCCATTATCTAGTGAAAGAAAACATCGATTGGAGCAAATATGATGATTTTGTAATTGAATGCGATGCTGATTGGGATATTCAGGAATTATACTTGATTTCAGATATGATGATAACAGATTACTCATCAGTGATGTTTGACTATTCCATTTTAAAAAGGCCTATGCTGTTCTTCACCTATGACTTGGAAAATTACAAAAACAATTTGAGAGACTTTTATTTTGATATGGTTGCAGAAGTCCCTGGGCCAATATGTGAAACCAACGATGAAATGATTGATTTCATAAAGAATTACACTGAAGAGGATTATGCATCAGAATTCGGTGAAAAATATAAGAAATGGAATGAAAAGTTCAATCCATTTGACGATGGAAACGCATCTAAAAAGATCATTGAATTGATTAGAAACAAAAGATAAAGTTAAAAATTATTCAAAAATAAAATTGATTTTATGGCCACATTTAATGCAATGGCCATCCTTTATTCTTTTTTTATCGCTGTTGCAATATCTTTCCCTTGCTATCAAAAGCTCACCGCAATTAGGACAATAGGTATTGTTGTCAGCTGGCATATTTCCCAAATAAACATATTCCATTCCCATGTCAATGGCTATTTCCTTAGCTCTTAAAAGATAATCTATTTTTGTTGGACTCTCATCACTCATCTTATGCATTGGGAAAAACCTTGAAAAGTGAATGGGAACCTCTTCTCCCAATTCCTCCAATACGAAATTGCAGATTGATCTTATGTGGTCCTCATCTGTATTCAAGTCATTGATCAAAAG
>NZ_CACZTX010000017.1 GCF_902784195.1 uncultured Methanobrevibacter sp. | reverse complement strand
GGATGAGGAAGAGTTTGAGCATTATGCTAATTATACCAAGTCTGTTAGTGGTTACACTATTACCAACACTCACGAGATTGAGCTTACTAGTGTTACTGTCTCAAAGGTTTGGGAGGATAAAGGAGATTTCTATGGAAAAAGACCTTCTGATGTAACTATTAATGTTTTCCAAAATGGTGAAATCGTTAATTCTATTGTTCTCAATAAGGATAATGGATGGAAATTTGAACTAAAGAATTTGCCTAAATATGACAATGGCAAATTAATCAATTATTCTATTGATGAGGTCAATATAACCTATTACCATTACAAGATTGAAGAAAATGGAGATTATTCTTTCACTGTTACAAATACATTGAATAAAGTGCATGTATTGAAATGGTCTTGGAAATTGATTGCTAAGAAAGAATCTAATAAAGGCAACTTTTCAGATAAGAATAAATTAGGTAATGGCAAGAAAATTGGTAAATACCAATCAAAGAATGTCATTTCTAATAAAAACAAGAAATCATCTTCATGGGATAAAAATCAAAGAAAACATTCTGGCCGCTATTTTGATAGTGGACAAGAATTTAAACTGTTTATATTTTTATATAATCAATATTTCTTCGGTAACATGACTTATGAGGATTTTGTTGCTGTTCTCAAGGAAAATGGCATTGAATTGGAAGAAAGTAACAATTGGGATTCCAATGGTACTTTAGAATTCGATTATGATAAAATTGAGGATGTTCCGGATTCTATTGAATTATCCGATAAGGGCAATCATTTTGAGGATTCCAGTGATAAAATTGACAAGGATAAGCCAGCCAGTGATTCTGGTGAAATAGATTCTGGAGAAGTAGAGGTAGAAGAGGTATATGTGGAGGAATAATTCTCCTTTTTACTTCGATATCTCTCTAAATCCTTGCTTAGAAGTTATAGTCAAAACCAATTATTAGATGTTTGATTCATTATAAAATTTTATTTTATTTTTTTCTTTTTTTCTTTTTTTATTTAATTTATTTTAGCATTGTCATTTTTAATTTTTGATTTTTTTAAAATTTTTTCATGTTTTCTATCGTAATATTTTTAATAAATAGATTATATATCTAATTATGTATATTTTTATAACTAATTTAATCGTAAACTAAGATATAGTTTAATCATTATAATTAATTAGTTTTATCACGTTTTAAGATGTGTTTTTATGGATGAATTAGAAGAAATTGTATTTAAACATGCATTATTGAATGCTGCTAAACATAAGGGAAGTGCAAATCCTGGAGCTGTTATGGGTTCCATTATGAGCAGTGAGCCAGAACTTAGACCAAGAGCTAAGGAAATTGGTCCTTTGTCTGGTAAGATTGTAGCTCAGGTAAATGCACTCTCTCCGGAAGAACAAAAGGCAAAAATGGAAGAATTGGGAGTTGCTGTTGAAGAGAAAAAGCAAAAGAAAGAGGAAGGTCTTCCAAAGCTTCCAGGTAAAAACAAGGATGTAGTAATGCGTTTTGCTCCAAACCCAAGTGGTCCATTGCATATTGGACATGCAAGGGCAGCTATTCCAAATGGGGAATACGTTAAGAAATGTGGCGGAAAGTTCATATTGAGAATTGAGGATACAGATCCAAAACGTATTTACGAACCTGCTTATGAGTTGATTCAGGAAGATTTGAAATGGTTAGGAATCGAACCTGATGAAGTTTACTATCAAAGTGACCGTTTTGAAATCTATTACCAATACGCTGAAGAGCTAATCAAGCGTGGAGCAGCATATATGTGTACCTGTGATGGTGGAGAGTTCAAAAAGCTTAAGGACAATTGCCAACCTTGCCCATGCAGAGACAATACTGTGGAAGAGAATATGGAACTTTGGAAAAAGTTCCCTGAAATGGAAGCAGGTGAAGCTGTTCTTAGAGTTAAAACTGATATAAATCATAAGAATCCGGCTATTCGTGATTGGGTAGCAATGAGAATTGTTGAAGAGGAACACCCAAGAATGGGCACCAAATACAGAGTTTATCCTATGATGAACTTCTCAGTGTCTGTAGATGACCATTTGCTTGGAATGACCCATGTATTAAGAGGTAAGGACCACCTTGCAAACAGTGAAAAGCAAAAGTATCTTTACCAGCATATGGGTTGGGAAATTCCTGAGTTTATCCATTACGGAAGATTGAAAATGGAAGATATTGCACTAAGTACTTCCAAAGCTATGGCTGGAATCGAAGATGGCACTTACAGCGGCTGGGATGATCCAAGACTTGGAACCTTAAAAGCTATTGCAAGAAGAGGAATCCAACCTGAAACTATCACTCAATTGATGGTGGAGATTGGTATCAAAATGTCTGATTCTGCAATCAGCTGGAAAAAGATCTATGGATTAAACAGGAATATCATTGAGCAAAAGGTAAACAGATATTTCTTTGTTCCAAATCCTGTAAAAATAGATATTGCTGACGTGCCTGAGGATGATTTAGGATTAGCTATTGAAAGGCCATTGCATCCTGACTTTGAGGAAAGGGGAAACAGAACCCTTGTATTCAACAGGGAAGTCTATATCCCTGAAGCTGATTTGACTGATGGAATCAGCCGTTTGATGGATGCAGTGAATGTTGAAATCAAGGATGGAAATGCATCATTCCACAGCAAATCCTTTGAAGATGCAAGAGATGCTAAAGCAAGAATCATTCAATGGGTTCCAACTGATGCAATTAAAGCTAAAGTTGTAATGGATGATGCATCTGTAACTGAAGGTCTTTGTGAAATCGACTGCAATGACTTGAAAGTTGGAGACATTGTCCAATTTGAAAGATTCGGATTTGCAAGACTTGATGAGATAAAAGATGATGAATTGATTTTCTATTATGCTCATAAATAGAGCATAAATTTTTTTAGATTTTTATTCTGTTCGTTAAAATTAGAACTAATTTTTATAAAAAAGGAAAAAAATTAGAAATGATTAAAATAGTTAAAATAATAAAAAAGAAAAGAAGAGAATAAATTTATTTAAGATTAATTCGGCTTTTTTTAATAAATAAATTTATTTTTTTATAAAAATTATAAAATTTAATTTTAATTTTTAAAATAATAAATTAAAATAGTTAAAATAGAATTAAAGCTATTTAAACTATTTAATTATTTTAAAATCTTTTTAACTGTATTGGATTTGACCCAAATCTTTTTAGATCTGTATCTTACTCCAATGTAGCCTGGCTTAAGTCTTAAGATTTGACTTGAATAGCTTTCGCCATTGATGTCAAAGATTACAATTTGACCTACTTTTAATTCAAATAAGGTTCCATTGATGTATACTTCTTCAACATCGGTTTTAGCCTTATGCATCATCAATCTCTTTTGACCTTCTTCTACAGGCTCTTCAGCAGGAGCAGCTCTTCTTGTACGTTTGGATTTAGCTTTAGCTTCAGACCTTTTGCGGAGCTCTTCTTCGCTAATTCCTTTTGATCCTAAAATCTTTTTAGTGTTTTCTGCTCTGCGTACTTTCTCTTTCTCCTTAGCTTCTATCTTTTTATAGTCCTCTTTAGTGTAGACATTTGCATCTTTTTCAGATGTTTCATCAGTTACGTCTTCGAAGGAATCAGACAATTCCTCATCGTCAGTCTTATTGTAGGATTCCTTATTGATTTCCTTATAGATCTTGTCCACATCTTCGTTAGGTTGAGTTTTTGCCAAGTCTCTTTCCTCTTCATGGATAGGAGTGATTGTAATTGTATCTCCAATGTATTCAATTCCATCTCCCAAGTCTTGAGCATAATCATCAGGAACGATATCAACTTTAGTTTCCACTACAGTTGGCTGTTGTGGAGTATTAGCTTTTCTGAAGTTTCTGATGGATTTGATTGCACTGTTAATCAATTCATTTCCTGTAGAGAGTTTTTCTTCATTTCCTGAATTGATAGTAACAAAGTCATTTTCAGGACTTTCATCAACTTCAACTGGCTTTTCCTTATTTAAGAGGATATGTAAATCATCATGATAGGAATCTTCTGCAGTTTGGGAAGTTTCTTCAGCTTTAGGAGCTTCGACAACTTCAGTTTTGACTTCTTCCACTTTAGCTTCGGGTTCTGCTTTTGCTTCTTCCTTAGCTTCAGATGCTTGTTTGATCTTTTCAATAGTGGTTCCAATATCTGGAGTTTCAGCTTCCTCTTCCTCTTTAGCCATTTTCTCTTTAACTGCTTCAATGTCTTCAGCGGAGATATCTGCTAATTTCTCTTCAACATCTTCTTTAGCTTTTTCAATCTTCTTGATTAAATCAGCAGTGTCTGCTTCAGCTTTTTGAACGATTTCATCTTTTGCTTCTGCTTCAGCTTCAACAGCCTCTTCTGCTTGAGCTTCCTCTTCAATCTTTGCAGATTCCTTAATTTCTTCAATGGTTTCAGCAGGTTTAACAGACTTGACTACCTTTACATTTCCTTCGCCTTCTTCAACGACTAACTTATTAGTTTCACCAGAGATGAATTCCTTTTGCTTTTCAGTCATTGGCACTTGACGAGCTTCAGGCTGTTTTTCTCCTTGTCTTGCACTGTTAATGGTTGCAGTATGTTCTGGTTTAATAGGTTCCTGGAAAGATTTAACCTCTTCTTCCTTACCCATTTGGGTTTTTACTCTTTCAGTGGTTCTAGGAACCTTTTTAGGAACAGGTTGAGCTCTTCTAACTTTTCTAGCTTGTTTTTGAGGAGCTTCATCCATAGCTTTTGCTCTTTGTCTCAATAAAGCAGTTGTTCCACCTACATCTCCATTTTCAACGTCATCAATAGTGTTTGCATATAATTGAGCTTCACTTAAGTTAGCACGGTTTCTTCTTTGTGCTTTTCTGGTTCTTATACGTTTTTCATTGTCATAGTCCGCTTTTGTACTATTGATGAATTCCGCTAATCTTTCTTCTTCATTGTCTTTTTCCTTATCCTTATAATATATCTTAACAATTATTATGGAAATTATTCCAATAAGTGCTATAAGAATAAGCAGTATCGCTGTTATTTCCTTCATTTTTTCACCGAATTAATCTTGTTTTAATATATTTGATTTGCCCTATGATCTAAGCATGAAATTGGATAGGACAATATGTAATCATAATATAGGATAATGCATGTTTCTCATGAACAATATTGGTATAACAATATGAGTAAGTCATACATTATCTTATAGTATTATATGTATATCTTTTTTATTTTATTTATACATTAGTTTTATATTTTTTTCAGAGGCATAACTTTTTAAAAATTTGTATTATTTTTCCAAGTTTTCACCTTTTTAATACACAATTTTAAATAATATATTTAATAAATAATTAAGTGTTAAATAGTTAGAAATCTAGTTAGAAATTATTAATTAAGTTAATTTTAGAGATTTTAGTTATTCGAAGTGGGATTATATTAATTGTAATTTTGGTGTTTTAGATTTTTATTAACTAATGATTTTAATTATTTAAATTTTTAAATTAGTCTGAGGTAAAAACATGGTTAAAATTAATGAAAACTATCTTTTATTGCAAAATAGTTACCTTTTTGTTGAAGTAAATAGACGTGCAGCTAAATACATGGAAGAAAATCCTGATAAAAACGTTATTAAAATGGGTATTGGAGATGTAACAAAACCTTTAGTCCCTACTGTAATCAAGGCTTTCAAGGATGCTGTTGATGAAATGGCAGATGGTGAAACCTTTATGGGTTACGGTCCAGAACAAGGATATGACTTTTTAGCTGAAGCTATTGTAAAAAATGACTTTAATAAATGGGGAGTGGACTTAGACCTTGATGAAGTGTTCATTTCCGATGGTGCAAAATGTGATACCGGTAACATCCAGGAAATTTTTGCATTGGATAATGTAATTGCAGTAACTGACCCTGTTTATCCTGTATATGTTGACACCAATGTAATGGCAGGAAGATCAGGCAACATCAAAGATGATGGAATGTATGAGAATATCGTTTACCTTCCTTGCACTGAAGAAAATGACTTCGTTCCAGAACTTCCTACAGAACCAGTTGATTTAATCTATCTCTGTTTCCCAAACAACCCAACTGGAACCACTTTAACAAAAGACCAATTGGCTAAGTTTGTAGAGTATGCAAAGGAAAATGATGCTCTTATTTTATTTGATGCAGCATATGAAGTTTTCATCACAGAAGATGATGTGCCTCACACAATCTATGAAATCGATGGTGCAAAAGAGGTTGCTATTGAATTCAGAAGCTTTTCAAAAACTGCAGGATTCACCGGTACCCGTTGCGCTTACACAGTTGTTCCTAAGGATATCAAAATCAAGGATGCTGAAGGAAATGAGCAATCAGTAAATGCATTATGGAACAGAAGACAAACTACTAAATTCAATGGTGTTTCCTATCCTGTCCAAAAGGCTGCAGAAGCGGTTTACACTGAAGAAGGACAAAATGAAATCATGGCAAACATTGAATATTACTTGGAAAATGCTAAAATCATTCGCGAAAGCTTATCTGATATTGGATTGAATGTTTACGGTGGAGTAAACTCCCCTTACATTTGGGTAAAGACTCCTAACAACATGGAATCCTGGGATTTCTTCGACTTACTCTTGGAAGAGGCTAATATTGTAGGCACTCCTGGTTCCGGATTCGGTCCAAGCGGTGAAGGTTACTTAAGATTAACCGCATTCAATACTTTAGAAAACACTAAAGAAGCTATGTCTAGAATCTCTAAATTATCATTCTAGACCTTTTTATTTTATTTTTTATTTTTTAAATTCTTATTGGTGAAAGAAATGGAAGTTAATTCTTTTTTAATTGAAGAAAATGATGATTTACAAGATTTATTCTCTAAATATGGTGCTTTGGCATTAGAAAAGCAGGAAATATTATCAAGCATTGTTGGAGATGTTGAACCTGAATTAGATATTGAAAAAGGAATTGTTAAGTTTGGCGAAAAGGAATTTCCTATTCAATTGATTGGATTCTTGGACCCTGATGAGGATACCTGGTCCTGGGCATGGGATAATGAGGATATAGGTTTTCCGGAAGGTTTAATTGAAGAGGCAAAGGCTATAAGGGAATTTGGTCAAGAACAGAATGTTCCCCAATTCTATGAAAATGTCTTTGCAGCAAACTTGACTGAAGCTCATATATTGACTATGACAGTATCTTCCCTCTTTAGCAATGATGCATATTGTGCAGTTAATTATGGAGGATTTGTCTTCTTTGTAACCATTGAGTCTGATGAGATAGAGATTAGTGATGACATTGATGTATTTGCAAATGTAATTAATGATTTCCATCGTAAATTTGAAGTAAATCATTTAAAGGCTTTAAGAGGTTATGCTTTAAATAAAGGTTATGAATACAAGTACAGGGATGAGTTTTGCATTGTTAAAGTTGGAGATGACACTATAGTTGTCACTTTGACTGAAAGAAAAAACATTTATACCATTAAAATCATTAGAGCTTAATGATTTCTATTTTTTTATTTTTCTACTTTTTTTATAATTTGCTTATTATTTTTTAAGTAAAGTCTATGGGTGTTATTATGGATAAGGAACTGATTGATGAGATCAATTATGAAATTCAGCTATTGATCAAGAGCGGTTTTTATGGTGATGATGAGATATTGGAAATCATTGCTGATGAATTTATTGAAGAGGACATATCTGACGATTTGATTTCTAAACTCCTTTTGGAAAATAAGGAAAATCTTGAAGATTTGGAAGGAGATTCTGACGATTTCCTTAATTTGAAGAGTGCATTTTGCGATTTGACAAAGGAGAATATCATTTCCATCCATAATGCTGGCTATGACATTGAAGAGGGAATTCAGGATTCATTTGAGCTCTTTGTACATTTAAGGAATATTAAATTCAATCCTATTGGATTCTGTTTCTATACCTTTGAAGATATTGAAAATGTGATAGAGGATAATTCATTGAACATAGCTTTCGGTGATTTTGAATATGATGAAGAGAAAGGTTTGGAAATTGCTAAAAAGATTGTTAAAACCTTGAAGGGCTATGGTTTTGAAATCAATTGGGGGCAGTCCGTAGATGAGATAATTGAAATAGAGAATTTCAATTGGAAAAAGCGATATGATGGAAAGGATTATTCCATGGATGGGGCCCTTGAAGATTTTATTAGATTAAGCAGTGAAGAAAATGAACAATAGATCAAAAGAGATTATTGAAGATGCCATTTCACAGGGAAAGTGGACTTGGCTGGAAATAGATGTCAATTCAAATTCACTTTATCTCGAATTTGAAAATCTCAAATTGTCCTCAAGGCCTATTTTAGACAATTCATATAGGGGAGAATTAGCTATTCGATTTGGCCAGAACATTTATTTTGCAGTCTTTTTTAATGAAAAGAAAAATCTAGATTTCTTAAGATTCGATGAGGATTATCTGAATCAATTGTTGAATTCCAATGAATATCTCTCTTTAAGATATCCCTATTTCTATCAGGAATTTTCAAAAAAGGTTATTGAATTCAAATTCCAGAATCATGATTATTTAAGTGAAATTGAAGAAAAATACAAGTTTAAGAAGGTTTTGGAAGATAAAAGAAGTGAGAATGGGAATAATGATTTTCTACTGTCATTTGAATGTGAAGAGATAGCTATTGCAGTAGGTGGAGACTTTATAAATTTCTTCAATGACTTTGAAGCATTGGATGATGATGAGATCAAAAGGGTTTCAAATACTTGGATGATGTATTATTTGGATTATTGGAATAAGAAAGGAACAGATAAGGAGTATGATGAAGACCCTCGTTGTGAGGAGTTTCCTTTAGAGTAAGCGTTTTGGTGAATTTATGGAACAATTGGAAAAAGGGTATAATTATTTGGAAGAAAATAGCTATTTCTTTGGAGAAGTGCCAAATAATCGTGCCGTTAAGGTAGCTGACTATAAGTTCTTTTGGGATGCTACTGATGAACTTGCTCCATTTGGATGTGAAGAGGCATATATTGCATTTTGCGAAATATCTGAATGGTTAAATGAAAATCCAAAAACTCCAATAATTGAATGTTTCATATGGATTCTAGAATCCTGGGATTTGGAATTGGAGGATTTCAATGATGGGATTATTGAAAGTGAAAACATATTGAAAATCATCCAGGATTTGGATTTTTATGATGAATTGATGACTTTGGACTATACTATCATCGCTACTGGCTTTGGACAATTGATTCTTCATGGAAAGATTGATGAGGATGTAAAAAACATTATTCAATTATACATATTGCGTCAAATGAACTCCCATGTATTGGATGCATTTTTAGGAAGCAATGAGCAATTCAAATACGAGAGATACTTATATCTTCAAAAGCTTTTGGAAATATTGGAAGATGCTTAATATCTTTTTAGTTTTTATTCATTATTCTTATTTTTCTAGCATTTTGTATATTTTTCAAGCTATTTTTTCAATATTATTCAGTCATGATAATATTTATAAATGTTGAAAAATAAAATATATATGGTCAATGAACTATTTATTTTAATTTTAATAGTTTAAAATGAACTTTTCTATTAAACTATATTTAACTATACTTAAGACTACTAAGACTATAAAAACTGATAAAAACTAATGAAATTAATTAAAATTAATTAAACTAACTAAAAATATATTTAAAGGAGATTTTAAATGACTTGTAGTATACTAGTTGGTGGAGCTTGGGGAGATGAAGGTAAAGGAAAGTGCATCACCTACCTTTGTGATAATGATAAGCCAAGCATTATTGCTCGTGCAGGAGTCGGACCAAATGCAGGGCATTCTGTTGAATTCAATGGCGAAAAATATGGCTTAAGATTAACTCCATCTGGTTTTGTTCATAAAGATGCTAAACTCATGATTGGTGCAGGAGTTTTAGTAAATCCAGATGTATTATTTAAGGAATTTGAAGACTTAAAGAAATATGATGTAAAGGGAAGAATGTCTGTAGACCCTAGATGTGCTATCATTACTGAAGAACACATGGCTAGAGATAAGAATTCAGAGCATTTGGCTAAAAAAATTGGAAGTACAGGATCCGGTTGCGGGCCTGCTAATTCAGATCGTGTAATGAGATCAGTTGGACTTGCAAAAGATGTCCCGGAACTTGAAGATTATCTTGCTGATGTGTCTGTTGCATGCAATGAAGCTATTGACAATGGTGAAGATGTATTCATTGAGGGTTCACAAGGTTTTGCCCTTTCACTTTATTACGGTTCATATCCATTTGTGACCAGTAAAGACACCACTGCATCAACTTTTGCAGCAGATGTTGGTGTAGGGCCAACTAAAGTGGATGAGGTAATCAATGTATTCAAATCTTACATTTCCCGTGTTGGAGAAGGTCCTTTCCCAACAGAAATGACTCAAGAGGAAGCGGAAAGCAAAGGTCTTGAGGAATATGGTGTTGTAACTGGAAGACGTAGAAGAATTATGGAACTTGCTAAGGAATCTTGTAGAATAAATGGGGCTACTCAAATAGCTTTAACTTGTGTTGATAAGTTATATGACTGTGCTCGTGTACAGGATTACGGTCAATTATCCGCTGAAACCAAGGCATTCATTTCAGAAATAGAACAAGAGACTGGTGTTCCAGTAACAATCATATCCACCGGACCAGACTTAAAGGACACTATTGACTTAAGAAAAGAATTATTATAATTCCAAACTTTTAAAAGTTTGATTTAAATCTTTTCTTCTTATTTTTTTTAGATTTTTATTCTTATTTTTTTAAAACTTTTTCTTATTTTTCAAAATAGCTATTTTTTTAAAACTGATTTTAATTTTCTCATTGGTTTTGTTATTTTCCAAGATTTGGAATTCAATAAGCTTTTAATTTCATTATCCTTTTTCTTAAGCTCCTTATTTTTCTTTTCAATCAATTTATTCTTATTTTTCAACTCCTTTCTCATCAAATTATTGTCTTTTTGAAGTTGTTTGGTTTTGTATATATCTTCAAAAGGCAAGATTTGGGAGAAAGTTCTAATTGGGCGGCTTATGATATGTCTTAAAAAACTGCATTCCCATTCCTTGAATAAGCTCAGATATTCAATATCCATATTGAAATGATCGAAAATCTCTTCAAAATTTGTGAATTCCCTTATCAACTCATTGCTGAAAAAATGATAATTGAACACTCTGAAAAATAAATATTCTAATGGCACTGGGAAATCAAGAATCCATTCATAATCAATAACAGTGAATTCTCCATCAACTATAAACATATTGCCTAAAATCGTATCTATATATGATTTTTCATGGCAATGGAATTTAATGTCTGATTTCACTGAAAATACCTTTAGGAATTCTTCTGTTGCATATTCATCTGATTCAAAGGAATTATAGAACAATGCATCATGTATGTCTTCAATGAATTCAAAAAATTTGTCCTTATCATTTTCAGCGATAATGTCAAGAAGTATATATTCGCAGGATTTCTGATTTAAAAAGTCATAATAAAGGGAATTGCCTCTAAGTTCAGCATCTAAACATTTTATTTTACCTATATCATATTTGCTCCTTTCATACATTCTTTTAATGTGTTCATTTGCCTTTTCAGTTACAGGAGTTTTAGAAACTTTGCCATCAGACCAAATGATAGTGTATACATTATGTTTCTCCTCTCTATCTGCACCTATTTTGACAAAATCAATATTGTCTGAAGGGTAATCCCTATCAGATGCCCTTATTTCAACTAGAAATGAATTTGCAAAATATTGTAAGAGATTGTCCTTGGATAATGTTAGATTTAATTTAACTTCGTCAAAAGTAGAGATTCTGTCATCAAAATATCTCCAAACCCCAGTAAATGGAATCTCATTTATTAGCTTATCGGTATTGACAGTTTCAGGAATCTCATGGTTAGGGTATGGGTAAAAGAACTTATAATTGGAAAATCCTGCGTCATTGATGATATTGCTAAGTTCGGTTTTTGTAAATGTTTGAACATAATCCACATTGGAATATTCATTGATTCCACTAAACAATTGGTCGGTATGTTCCTCTTTAAACCCTGCAAAGTATTTTAAGCCTAAACGATTGCTTAAAGCTATCAATATGACTCCATCATCTTTTAGGAATCCTTTAAGGTAATTTAAATAGTCAACATAAGGATTTTCAGAGTCAACAAATGATTTTGCATATTCAAAGGCATTGCATAAAACGATATAATCAAATTTTTCATCTACTTTAAGATCATTAAAATCAGAGACTAAAACAGTGGCTTCTTCCGCTCTTTTTGAGATAATTTCGCATTTTGATTGGCTATCCTCAACTGCAACAACATGATCAAGTTTTCTTGTAAATAATGAAGTCAATTGCCCATAGCCAGCACCTATTTCCAATAGGTTTCCATCTTTTTTAAATGGATACCAATTAAATAGATTGTGCCTTAATGGTGAAAGGAAGTAATGATATGGGTAAGTATTGTTTTCTCTAATAGCTTCATTATAATCCTGCATTTCGCTAACAATATCATATAGCTTATCTTCTGAAACCTTATCTTCGTATAGCCTTTGAAAACTCATGTTAATACCTTTGTGTTGTATATAATTTTATCCCTATTTTAATTTAATAAAAAGATTGAAAATTAATCACTTAAAAATTACTTTGTTCAAATATTAATATATTTATTTTATTTAATTAATAAGTTTTTTAAGTAATATGTTAAATTTTAAAAAAAGTTTTAAATTTCTAAAAAAAATGTAAAAATAGTTAAAGTGGTAAAAATTAAAATTTTTTAATTTTCTAAAAAAATGTAAAAATAGTTAAAGTGTTAAAAATTAAAAATTTTAAAGTAAATTAAAAAGAAAAAAAGAAAAAGGTTCGATATTTAGTCATTAGCTAAATTATCGAAGTATCCTTGGATGAATATAACTGGAGTTCCTTTATCTCCAGAACCACTTGTTAAGTCACATAATGAACCGATTAAGTCAGTCAATACTCTTGGAGTGGTTCCTTCAGTAATCATTTGTCCGGTTAAGTCTTCATCTTTTTGTCTGATTTCTTCTTTGATTGCTTCTTTCAATTCGTTTCCTTTTAAGTCAGCGAATTTATTGTCAGAAACATATTTCAATTTGATTTCATTAGGATATCCTACTAAACCATCGGTATGTGCTGGTGAAACAACAGGATCAGCTAATTCCCAAATCTTTCCGACAGGGTCTTTGAATGCACCGTCACCGTAAACCATAACTTCAATTTGTTTGCCGGTAAGGTCAATTAATCTTTTTTGAACTTCTCTTACTAAAGTGTCTCCTGTTTTTGGGAATAATTTTAATCTTTCTTCAGTTGCCTTGTTGGAACCGAGTAATCCGAAATTTGGGTTGCAGCCGGAATCTCCAATAGGTTCAGTTAAAACTTCGTGAAGTCCGAATACATGAGCTCCTTCTTCCTTAAGTAATTTTGTGGTTTTTTCTCTGGTATGGATATCACAGGTTAAAACATCAGTGTTATAGTCAAGGATGGTTTTTACATCATTTGAGAAGACAAATTCAACTTCACAGTCTTCACTTTCAATCAATTCTCTGTAAAAGTCAATCATGTTTATTCCGGTGAATGGGTGTTTCCATGAGCCGAAAGTTTCTTTATATTCCTCTTCAGTGATGACGCTTCCTAAATTGTATTCACTTTTATCTAAAAGCTCTTCATCTAAGATACCGTTTCCAACTTCATCTGAAGGGAATGAGGTTAAAAGAGTGATCTTGTCCATTGCTCTTGCAATACCTTTTAAGATAATGGAGAATCTGTTTCTACTTAAGATAGGGTTTGTCACTCCAATGTTTTTGGATGGGAACTTGTTTTCTAGATCTTCTGCAACATCGTCTACAGTTACATAGTTTCCTTCTGAAATACCTACAACTGCTTCGGTAATTGCAACAATATCCTTGTCTTTGAATTCGAATCCTTCACTTTCCTTTGCTGCCATCAATGAATCTACAACTATGGTAGCTAAATCATCATTTTCTTTAATAATTGGTGTTCTTATTCCACGTACAACAGTACCAACACATCTCATTTTTATTACTCCTAATAAACATAAATTTGTTGGATAAATCCAACAACCTATTTATTTTATTTTTTTAATTATATTTATATGTTTAGATTATTTCATTTTCATTGAATATTTTTGGATGTTTCTTATGAATTTTTTCATCCGATTCTTTTAATTTTTCAAGTAATACAAACATGACAAAAATTATATATATTTTAATAATAATAATCTTTATCATGAAAGATATTATTAATCCGAATGTAGAAATTCCTGATGATCAGGTAGCTATGGCATTCTTTAGGAGTGTCCGTTGGGTTAATGGAGTCTATTGTCCTAAATGTAAATCATATAATGTCAACAGTAGGGGAAACCAGGGAAGGACTAGAAGATATGTGTGCAAGGATTGTGGCGCTAACTTCAATGACTTTTCAGGAACTATCTTCCATAAGAGCAAAATACCTCTAAATGTGATGTTATACATACTCTTCAATTTGGATAAGAAAACAACCACTCAGTTGTCTGAAGAGTTGGATTACAGCAGACAATGCATTTCAAGGATATCTAAATTGTTTAGGGATAAGCTATTGAGCAATCCAGAATTCTTTGATATAGAGGAATGATTCAAAAATTTTTTCTTAAAAATTCATATTGTTTTTTTTTATCAATTTGTATTAATTTTTGAAGAGCCAAAAAATATCAATGTTAGCATATTGGTACATATTTTTTTATTTTTGTAACTTTTATAGTACAAATATGTTAGCATATCGGTATTTAACAATTGTTATATATTTCTCCATTAACCTAGTTAAATCTTTTAAAATGGTTCATATTTTGATGTTTTTCAATTATCTCTTGAAATAATTTATTTTCAGCCCTATTTTTTTAATTTAACACGTTTTTAACAGTTTAAATAATATATATTTAATATTATTGTAGTTATTTTTTGTACTATTAATCTATCATGCCTTTATTTAATGAAAAACATTATATACTTTGTTTATCAATCTTTAATATAAGTAATAAGTTTTTAAATTATATTTTATTAATCCATAAAAGCTAATTGATAAATACCTTTTTAATTTCAAATTAAACCTTTATTTTAAATGATTAGTTTTTTCTAAATTATATAAAATGATTTATAAAAAAACAACTTATTATTTTAAAAGTTTTTATATGAAATGAAATCTCAAAATGAGATTATATAAGAACCATTTTGTTTAATTTTAAAAATTAAAGTGATTTTTATGGATAAAAAAATTTTAGCAATTATTGCTGTTGTAATTATAGCTCTTGTAGCTGTAGGTGCTTACTTTGCAACCAGCGGTGGCTCTGGCGATAATGTTGTAAGAATCGGTCACTTACCATCCGATCACGACACCGCACTTTTCGTTGCACAAGAAAAGAAAATGTTTGAAGAACAAGGTCTTACTGTTGAATTAACCCAATTTAACAATGGTGGAGACTTAATGACTGCTATGGCAAGTGGAGATATCGATATTGGTTATGCAGGTATCACTCCTGTAATGTCTTCCATTTCTCAAGGAGTTCCAGTAAAAGTTGTATCTGGTGCTCAAATCGAAGGAAGTTCCATTGTTGCTAATAAAAACAGTGGAATCAACACTGTTGCTGACTTAAAAGGCAAAACTGTAGCAACCCCTGGTGAAGCAACCATTCAAAACATGCTTTTAACCTCTGCTTTAACCCAAGCTGGCGTTAAAACCAGTGATGTTGAATTCACTACCATGAAAGCTGCACAAATGACTGACGCTTTAAAAGCTGGTCAAGTTGATGCAATGATCATTTGGGAACCATATGCTTCCATTGCAGTTAAAAACGGTGACGGTAAATTAGTGGAAACCAGTGGAGAAATCATTCCTGGTCACCCATGCTGTTGTGTTGTAGCAAGAGAAGACTTCATCAACAATCATCCTGAAGAATTGAAAAAAGTCTTGGCTGCTCATGAAAATGCTACCAAATTCACCAATGAAAACCCTGCAGAAGCAGCTGCATGCTTACCTGAAGACATTGTTCCTGATAAAGACTTGCAAGCAAGTGTAATCAAAGACACTACTTTCATTTCCGGTTTAGACAGCACTTACAAACAAAATGTAATGGACTTCATGAACCTTGAAGTAAAATTAGGTCTTTTACAAAAACCTTTAACTCAAGATCAAATCTTCGCAGATTTATAAATTTATAAGATTTGCTCTTTTTGAGCAATTCTTATTTTTTCTATTTTTATTTTTTATTCATTAATTTTTTCAATTTTTTTTATTCATTCATACTTGACTTTTTTTAAATGCTAAATTATATATATTAAAGAAAGTTAATTATTAATATATGAATGATATAATTCATTAATTAATTATCATTGATTTTATCTGATTTATGATATTGATGATTCTTAGTTAATAAATTATATTAAAACAATTTTAAGATAGTGATTTATGTGGAAATTAAAAAAGAATTATTACCATTTATTTTACCGGCAATACTTCTAATTATTTGGTATTTGCTTACTGATGGTTTACATTTGATTCCCTACTACATTTTACCAAGTCCATTAAATGTATTCACTGCGGCTTGGACTTTATTAAGCAGTGGAAAACTGTTCATGCATACCTCAAGCACTTTAGTGAAAGTGTTTTCAGGCATCATTCTTGCATCAGTGGTTGCAATTCCATTAGGTATAGTTCTTGGATGGTATGAAACTTTAGATAGATTAAGTTCCTTGATCATTAGTATCTTAAGGCCTATTCCACCTATCTCATGGATTCCATTTTCCATTTTATGGTTTGGTATAGGATTATCCTCCGCAGTATTCGTAATCTTCATCGGTTGTGTATTCTCAGTACTTGTATATACCATTGACGGTGTAAAGAGAACCGATAAGGTATTGATTGAAGCTGCTCAGACTTTAGGTGCTAACAATTGGAATATATTAACTAAAATCGTGCTTCCTTCCGCATTGCCTTACATTGTATCAGGGCTTAAGGTAGGGGTAAGTATCGCATTGATGTGTACCGTATCCGCTGAGATGATTGCTTCAAGCAGAGGATTAGGATATATGATCTTGACTGCAAGTCAATTGTTCCAGCCAGGAACTGTTGTAGTTGGTATGATAATTATTGGTTTAATCGGTATTTTATTTGATTATGGATTTAGAAAAGCACAAGATAGAATATTCTGGTAAATTAGGAATGATTAAGAGAAAAAAAGATTTACCGGTTTTAGATATTAGTGAAAGGTGTTTATATTGGCAATTGATATAAAAAATGTTTCTAAATCATTTATTACAAAAGATAAAGATTTCATGGCTTTAAAAGATGTGAATTTGCATGTTGATGATGGAGAGCTTATCTGTCTTTTAGGCCCTTCCGGTTGTGGAAAGACAACCCTTTTAAGAATGGTTGCAGGTTTGGAAAAACCTGATGAAGGTGAGATTTACGATAGAGGGGAACTTGTAGAAGGCCCTTCAAAGGAAAGAGGGTTCATTTTCCAACAATATTCTTTATTCCCTTGGTTAAATGTTTTAGATAATGTAATGTTTGGTTTAAATTTATCCGGAGAGCATAGTAAAGAGGAAAATCTTGCTGCTGCTGAAAGATATCTTGAAAGAGTTGGATTAGCTGACTTTAAATACAGTTATCCTCATGAGCTTTCAGGTGGTATGAAGCAAAGGGTAGCTATTATCCGTTCCTTATTGAACCACACTCCTGTCTTGCTTATGGATGAGCCGTTTTCAGCAGTTGACATGTTGAATAGGCATACCTTGCAGGAACAATTGATTGGAGTTTGGAAAAGATTCGAAACCACTATTCTTTTCGTCACTCACGATGTTGATGAAGCGGTCTATTTGGCAGACAAGATTGTGATCATGGATAAAAGGCCAGGTAGAATAAAAGACGTGGTAGAGGTTCCTCTTGAAAGACCTCGTCAAAGAGAATCAAGAGAGTTCTTGGATTTCCAAGATGAAGTTGAAAAGCTTTTAGGAGTTTGGGAGCCCTAATAAAAACAAGTTTTAAACTTTAGTTTAGAATTTGTTACAAAATTTTTCACTTTTATAGTGATAATTCTTTTTTTATTTTTTTAATTCTTAAAAAGAGTTAGCTATTTTTTTATTTTTTATTTTTAAAAAGAGAGCATTATTTTTATTTTTACAATACTTTTGAATTAAAATTAGGATTTAAAGTACCGTATCTTCCGTTTTTAACAGATTCATAAATGAATTTGGTGGATTTTTTTATAGCTATTTTTAAATTATCCTCATCTTTGCTGTTTTTATCATTATTGTTTAATAAAACAAGATTTGCACAAATTGCAGCAGATAAGCTGCATCCGGTTCCATGCAAGTTTTCAGATTTGATTAGATCCTGATGTAAAGTGCTTAATTCATCTTTTTCCTTATTGTAAATGATGTTTGTTCCATTAAGGTGTCCACCAGTAATCATCACATTGCAGTATTCACCAATTTTATACGCTGATTCCTTTGCATCTTCAACACTTTCAATTTTCATTCCTGAAAGTTTTTCAGCTTCTGACACATTAGGAGTTACAATAAGTGTTTTTTTGAGGAGATATTTCTTTAAAGCATCAGCTATTTCCATCTTAGAAAGTGCATCTCCTGCACTAGCTACCATCACTGGATCAACAACTATGCTTAAATCGTATTCGTCGACCTTTTTACTTACAAGTTGAATGATTTCCTTTGAGTATAATAGGCCTGTCTTTGAGTATTTGATAGTGTACTCATCAAAAATAGAATCTATCTGCTCAGAGATATATGTAGTGCTAACAGGTTCAACAGAAAACACTTTTTTAGGGTTTTGTGCAGTGAGTGCAGTGACTGCTGCACATGCATGAACACCATGTGCTGCCATGGTCTTGATGTCAGTGCTTATTCCTGCTCCTCCAGATGGATCGAATCCTGCAATTGTTAGTCCTATCATAATATCACACAAATATTTTTTATAAAATTCTAAAAAAATTAAAAATTAAAAATAAGAAGACAAATAGTTAAAAATTATTCATCTCTAGTTACTTTAAGCCTTTCATGGCCACGGAATGATTCCACTTTGATACCAAGTGATTCCAAGTATTTCTTGGTTTCTGTTCCATTTCCATGAAGCATGATTTCACCAAGGTCTTCAGTGGTGTTTACATCAAGTGCCATATAGAATGAGTCATGAACCAATGGGACCAATTTCTTCTTTTCAGCCTCTTCAATATGCTTTTTGAAACTGAATCCTCCGAATTTCATGTCAATGGACAATGGCTTGATGATCAATGCATTTGTTCCTCCACCTTTTGAAGGAACAATGATGAAATCAAGATTTTTAGCTTGGTCAATAAGTAGCTTGATATTGGTCTTTCCAATCAATGGAATGTCAGATGGCAAGATTATGACTTTTCTTGTTTTCTTTCTGCACCATTTCATAGCTTGTTTGATGGCTTTGTTTAAAGGGCCTTCATCACCATTTTTTGAAGCTTTAGATGACTTGTGGTCCTCTTCAACAAGTGCAGTAAGTTCCAATTCCTCTGCATATGCCAAAACCTCTTCGTCTTTACTTATTATTATGATATCATCTACAATAGGCTTTAATGTGATTGCAATGTCCTTTAGCATTGCCTTTAAAAGATTTTTTCTCTCTTCAGGTGATAAAAAAGGAGATAATCTTGTTTTAGCATTTGCAAATTGATTTACTGGAATTATTGCATAAATCTTATCCATTTCCATTCCTCTATAATTCTAATTTCTAATAATGAAATTTCTTAAATATTATAACTAATATGTTTTAGCCATTAATGCTAAATGTTTAGCTGGCTTTCCGCAATGTGGACAGACCTTATCGGTTTCAATATCCTCTTCATTGATACCAAGGATATCCACACCGGTTTCCTCTTCAATTGCCTTTCCACATTCCTCGTCTCCACACCAGTAGAACTTAACGACCTTTCCCCCATCAACAATGTCAGAAACATTCTCAAGACTGTCTAATGTGACTAATTTCTCATCCTGTTTAGCCCAGGAATTAGCTTTCATGCTTTCTTCAACTTCAGCTAATAAGTCTGATACCTTTTCAGTAATGTCGTCATCTAAGCTTACTTCAATCTTTTCACCGGTGTCTCTTCTTCCAATGATTGCTAAATTGTTGTTAAGGTCTCTTGGTCCTAATTCGAATCTGAGAGGAGTTCCTTTGAGTTCCCAATCAAAGAATTTCTTACCTGGTCTGATGTCTCTGGTATCCATTTGTACTCTGATTCCTTTAGCTTCCAAAGCATCCTTGATCTCATTACATTTAGCCATTACTTCCTCTCCACCATCCTTGAAGATGATAGGGATTATAGTGATTTGCTTTGGAGAGATTTCTGGAGGCAATTGGAGACCTTTTTCATCTCCATGAGCGGCAATTGCTGCTGCAATCACTCTGTCAGAGATGCCGTAACAGGTTTGGTAAGCATATTCATGGTTTCCTTCCTTGTTCTCGAAGGTTATTTCAAAGGTATGTGCAAAGGTTTGGCCTAAGTTGTGAACAGTACCAATTTGCAATGTCTTTCCATCAGGCATGATTGTATCGAATGCCATGGTGTATTCTGCACCAGGGAACTTGTCCCAAACTGGTCTTTTGCTGATTAAATAAGCGATTCCAAGTCCGTCAAAGAATTTCTTGTAGAGTTCGATACCTGTTTCAACCTGTTCTGCAGCCTCTTCAGCGCTTGAATGTACTGTGTGAGCTTCTGCAAAGGTAGTGATTTCCCTTACTCTAATAAGAGGTCTTGTATGTTTGGTTTCGTATCTGAATGTGTTTACAACTTGATATTGCTTGATAGGGAGGTCAATGTGTGATCTTACCCATAATGCGAACATAGGGTACATTGCGGTTTCACTGGTTGGTCTGATTGCAAGCTTTTCATTCAATTCTGTTTGACCACCATGGGTAACCCAATATACCTCATCTTCAAATCCCTTTACATGAATTCCCTCTTTTGCAAGTTCTGCTTCAGGAATGAGTAAAGGAAATAGGGTTTCGTCATGCTCTTTGTCCATCAAGTCTCTAAATATATTTAAAGTTGCTCTTCTGATTTGAAATCCATAAGGACGCCATACAGCCATTCCCTTAATAGGATATCTTGAATCGGTTATATCTGCATTTTCTAAAATGTCATGGAACCATTCACTAAAATTTTCCACATTATCACCTAATTTTAATAAAATAATAAGTTTTAAATTGTTAAATCATTAATAAAATTTTTATTTTATTTTTTTTATCATTGATTTATTTTATAATAGTATTAGTATGTATTTAATTTATTATATAGTTTATTAGTAGATGACTTTTAAAACAAAACTTATTTAATTTATTGAAAACATATATTAAAATAATATTAAATAACATGCTAAAAATTTAAGAATATTATAGATTCTAAAAATTATTCAATGGAAAATGATTAGGGATATTATAGGCTCTAAACAATTATTCAATGGAAAATTGATTTTTAAGGAGATAACATGGATTCTAAAACAATTCAAATGCCAAGAGAAGTGCATATTGGACCTAATGTCCTTGATGACATAGGTGAAATATGCAAGAATTTACGCTTGTTTGATGAAGCTCTTGTCGTATCAGGTTATCATACATTTGATGTGGCAGGTAAGCTTACAGTTGAAGCTTTGGAAAAGTCTGACTTTGGAGTTGAAGTTGTAAAGGTAAAGGACGCTTCAATGGAGTCTGTTGAAAAGGTGCAAGAAAGAATAGCTAACGCTTCTGTAGTCTTAGGTGTAGGTGGAGGAAAGATCATTGATGTAGCAAAGCTTGCTTCCACAAATGCCCATAACTATTTCATTTCCGTTCCAACAACCGCTTCCCACGATGGTATAGCATCACCAATGGCTTCAATAAAAAATGATATCGGATCAGTTTCCAAAAGCGCTAATTCTCCAATGGCTGTTGTTGCTGACACTGGCATTATTAACGATTCTCCTTTTAGATTAATTGCTTCCGGTTGTGCAGATATTGTCTCCAATTACACTGCAATAAAGGATTGGAAATTGGCGTACAGATTAAGAAATGAGCCATACAGTGAGTCTGCCGCTGCATTGTCTGAAATGACTGCAAAGCTTATCATAAACTCTTCCGACAGCATAAAAGAAGGGCTTGAGGAAAGTGCAAGAATTGTTGTTAAGTCATTGTTCAGCAGTGGTATGGCAATAAGCATTGCAGGGTCATCAAGACCTGCAAGCGGTTCAGAACACTTATTCAGCCATGCTTTGGATAGAGTTGCCAAAAAGCATGCATTGCATGGTGAGCAATGTGGTGTAGGAACAATCATGATGATGCATTTGCATGGTGGAGACTGGAGATCCATTCAAAATATATTAAAGACAATTGGTGCTCCAACAACTGCAGCTGAATTGGGTGTAGATGATGATGAGATCATTGAGGCATTGACAATTGCCCATACAATAAGGCCAGAAAGATATACCATTTTAGGTGATAATGGTCTTACAAGAGATGCAGCTATTAAATTGGCTAAGAAGACTGAAGTCATTTAGCTTTGATTATTATTCTTGAATCTGTTTAAGATTCATGTTTCCTTTTAAGTTTTTAGTGTGTTCAATAAGTTTAAAATTTATAAAGGAATGATTATATGATTACATTGATTGGTAAGGAATTGGCAAGGGAAGGAGTGAGCTTTGTATTTTATGAGCCCGCAGAGGAATGTTCGGACTGCAGGTTCAAGGCATCATGTGTAGACTCCCTAAAGAAAGGTCATAGGTATACAATTACAGAAGTTAGGGATGTTGAACAGAAATGCCCTATCCATGAGAACGATAAGGTTCAAGTGGTTGCTGTTGAGAATGCGGAATTCACTATCCTAACTGATTCAAAAGGGGTCTTTGAAGGATCAAGCTTTGACTTCAAACGTCAAGGATGTTCAAACAAGGACTGTGATTTCAGGCATATGTGTTTCCCAGATGGAATCTCCAAAGAGGAGAAGGGAGTTTATGTAAAGGATTTAGGTAAGTTCAAGGACTGTCCTAAAGGAAACGCATTGGTTAAATGCATTGTTAAAATTCAAGATAAATAATTTAATTTATTATGCATAGTTTCAATTTACGATAATTAGTTTATATTATTAATGATTATTATTTGGTGTTAATTATGAGTCAAATGAAAAAGGATTGCGGTTATGCTGCAGCTGATTTGGTAAAAGACGGTCAGGTTTTAGGTCTTGGTACAGGTTCAACCACCCTTTACTTTATTGAAAAGGTAGGTATGAGAGTAAGGGATGAAGGAATTGAAGTCATTGGAATTCCAACTTCTTTCCAATCAAGATTGCTTGCTCGCCAATGGAACATTCCACTTACAGACCTTAGTGAACATGAAATCGATTTGGCTGTTGATGGTGCTGATGAAATCGATCCAGACTTCAATTTAATCAAGGGTGGAGGAGCAGCACACACTTTGGAAAAGATTGTTGATTATTCTGCAGATGAGCTTGTTATCATTGCAGATGAATCCAAGCTTGTAGATGTCTTAGGCGCTTTCCCACTTCCTATTGAAATCATTCCAGAGTCCTTAAATCCAGTTACAAAGGCATTGGAGGATATGGGTGGTAAAGTGGACATAAGAATGGGTCAAGCTAAGGATGGGCCTGTAATTACAGATAATGGGAACTTCATTTTGGATGTTGCATTCGGCAAAATCGAAAACCCAATTCATATGGAAGATGAATTGAACACAATTCCAGGTGTTGTTGAAAACGGTTTATTCACTGAAATGGTAGATAAGGTCATTATCGGTTCTAAAGATGGTGTAAAATACTTATAGTTTTTATGCTGTTTTTCTCTTTTTTTATTTTTATTTTTCATGTGTTTTATTGGACATTAAAGCTATTTTTTTAGTTAAAATTCAGAAATTCCAATGAGTTGTGCTTTTTTCTTAATGATATTTTTAGAATCTTTTGAAATGTAAAAATTGTTAATATATGGTTAACTATTTGTTAAAAGAATTAAATTTGTTTTTTTTTTCTAATTTAAATTTTTATAAGCTATGAAAATCTAATATTTTATTAGGTGATATGATGGCAAAAAATATTGAAAGAACTCCAACTTTAAGTGGAGAATCTGCAAAGGAATTTCTAGAAGATATGAAAAGACCAAATTCTCCAAAGGAAGGAAGTCAAAAGGAGAATAGATGAAACCAAACTAGTGAAATTTTTATAAATTTCGTTGTTTAGGTGGTTTTTAGAATTTAGGTATGGATATGTAACAAAATTTTTGATTCATTTTTTTAGATTCAATCTAATTAAAATGATGATTAATTTAAATGAGGATATCATCATAAAATACTAAAATCATTTGCTCTATTTTCAATTTAAAGTGTGCCATTTATTGACCATTTTTTCTTGTGTTTGTAACATTTTCATTTAAAAAAATTGGATTTAAGAAATATGACTTATATTTAATTATTATTTTTATCATTAAGCTATGAAGTTGAGATATTATTTGAATTAAATGAATTTTTGTTATTTATATGGAAAATTACAGATTTTAGATAGATTTCATTTTTTTTTTTTACTTTGGCTTAGTGTGTACCCATAGTTTATGTAAATGCTTAAGTGTCCATTTTTAAGTAGTTAAAATTACTAAAGTAATGATTAATTAAATAAAATATTTTTAATAAATATTTAAATTATTAACCCATCATTAACTTTAATGAAGTGTGCAAAAAGTGTGCAAAAAGTGCAAGAAGTGTTCAAATTTTATTAAAAAAATTCTTTTTTTTCCAAAATAAAGTTTATTTATCAACTATTTCATTATTTAATTAACTAAAATTCATTTATTTTTATTAATCTTATGTTTTGAATCATATTTTTAAAGATAAATCCTCAAATCTTTCTGCTTTAATTCATAATAATGAAAATGTTTTAGGAGATATGTAAATTATATCCTCATCTTTTTCAATTGAACTGGTTTTATTGGATATTACTATTCCATAATCGGCATTTAATTTGTTGATTGCTTTTTTAATTTGCTTATTGTCTTTTTTTCCCATTCCCACTTCTATGGGAATTGGGGTTTGGAAATGTTTCTGGACAATAAAGTCCACCCCTCCTTTATCCATATCGTAATATGTATTAAATAATGGCAAGTCTCCAGTATATGATAAATTGTGTAGGCTGCTTGCCACTAAATTTTCGAGTAAAACTCCTTCGTAATCGCTTTTATCAAGTATGGTATTTCCCAGTGTTTCATTGATGCAGTTTTTCACACTTGGTGTTGCAAGATAATACTTCCATGATTTTCTCACTCTTTTTTTAATTCCCCCATATGCTTCGCAGTGGAAAATCAATTGTGTCTGTTCTAAAATATTAAATATTGAATTGATTCTGCTAGTGCTGCAGTTGAGGCTTGCTGCCACTTTATTTTGTGAAATCTCTCCAGGCTTCTGCTCTGCTAAAAATGTTAAGATTCTATAGATGAGATTTTGGGTGTTTCTATTTATATTAAAGATGTTGCTTATATCATTGCTGACTATCCTATAAATAATTGACCATAAGTCCCTTACTATGTCTGATGTGTATTTTTCATTTAATGTTGATGGGAAAGATCCATATTTAAAATAATTGTCCCAATCGTTTAGCTTATAATCTTTCACGCTTATTAAATCATTCTGGATTTTTAATTCTTTTTTCTGGGCTGATTCTACTTCTCCTTTGAAAATTAAGTCATTCAAGTCTTTGGATATGTCGGTAAAGTAATTGTATTTGAGCTTTAAATGTTCGCTGTAGTTCAAAGGCAGAATGCTTTGGGTTCTAAGTCTTCTTGCGGCATCTGCATTATAACTTAAATGCAGTGATGATGAACCTGTAAATATCATGAAAATGTGGGGGGACTTATCAAACATTATTTTTCCCGCCATTGCCCAATTCCTATCATAATGAACCTCATCGATAAAAATAAAGACATCTTCATCAAGCAGTGTAGGTGTGGTGTTGTGAAATATTTTTAAGTATGATTCAATAACTTCCTTAATGTTAACTTCCCCTGCAAAATTTATTTCTTCGCATGATACATATAAGAGATTTTTTGGGTTGACGTTTTTTTCATTTAGCAGATATTCATATATTTGCAGGAGCAATGTTGTTTTTCCAACACCTCTAAGTCCTGGCAGTACAAAAAAACGCTTTTCATTTTCCCTATTTAAGAAATCATCCGCTCTCTGTTGAAGTTTATAGTAATCTTCTCTTTTATTAAATTTAATGTTTTCTTCTGTAGATATTTTTCTGCTGACTATTATTGGAGTTTCATAAACTTGTTTTCTTATATATTTTTCGATTATTTGATTCATTTTTTGGCCCCTTCATTATTTTCTTAATAATATTCTATTCTTCACTATATATATGTGTTCTCATTTTGAGAATGTTTATTTATATATGACTATTCTTTTTTTGAGAATAATTATTTATATATAAATGTTCTTATTTTTAGAACAGTAGTTTTATGTGGTGTTTATGGCAAGTGCCTTGTTTCATTAATAATTAATTTAATATTGGTTTTGAATGGATATATAAGTTTAGAGAGCGTCTGAAAACTAATAATTCATGTATAGTTTACTATTTATGAAAACAGTCATTTTTATTCGTTTTTATTTTCTTGATTATTTTAATCTGTTTTCATGAATTTATCTTTATTCATGACATCTAGTGATTTGTTCAATGGTTTTTGCATTAGCCGCAACATTAAGGGGAGTACGGTCAGGTCTTATCTCTCTGCAGTCAGGAAGTATGAATCCTATAATGGAATGTCTATGGATAGCTTGATGGATGAGGCAATAAGGGATGAAGAAAGCATGGTTCCACTTAAAAATAGGCATATCAAGAATAGATTATTGAATTTCAGGTCTTATCTTTTAGATTCAGAATTGTCTATAAATACAGTTAAAACTTATTTTTCCAGAATCAAGACATTCTATAGGCATTTTGAAATTGAATTGCCCTATTTGAATGACATTAAGTTTGATGGGGAGTATCTATCCTCATATTATGACTTGCCTGCAAGGGGTGACATCAGGAAGGTCTGTTCCATTTCATCTAATGCTTTTAGGGCGCTTGTTCTTTTCATTTCAAGCAGTGGCTGTGCCAAGGCAGAAACCCTTTCCCTTACTGTTGGGGATTTTGTTAAGGCAAGTGATGATTATCATGATGGAGGTTCAATTGATGATGTTTTGAATTGCTTGATTGGTAGGAGGGATATTGTTCCTGCATTTTATCTTAAGAGGATAAAGACCAATAAGTTCTATTATGCATTTTGCTCTCCTGAAGCAAGCCATCATATTGTGAAGTATCTGATTTCAAGAAAGGGATTGTCT
>NZ_CACZTX010000016.1 GCF_902784195.1 uncultured Methanobrevibacter sp. | reverse complement strand
AAGAATATCTCATGATTCCTATTTGTAAAGAACTCTTCCTTAAGCTTAATTGCTTCAAAATTACAGCTTTCAGCACATAATCCGCAGTATACACAGGAATTGTCTGTATCTATTACAATTGGATTAGGACCATCCAAGCTAATTGATTCAGTTGGACAGACATCTCTGCATAATCCACAGCTGATACAATTCTCTTCCACAACTTCAATTCCAAGTGCAGGTGGGAAGAACTCTACAAGGTCCAATACCTTTACAACATCCAAATCCTTTTTAATCTGCGCATTCAAACGTTCATTAAGGAAATCAGTTACATTCACTACAATTGATCTGCAGTTGGTACAAGTGAATATTTCAACATCTGAAAATTCCATTCCTCTAGGAACATCCCTAATGTCCATTGAGTTTTCATAATCGAAATCATCAAAATGATAATCCTTGGAAATGTCTTCAAGCAATTTAACCAAAACATTGTCAATATTGGTTACACCTTTTGAAATGTTATGAACATCCCTATCAATGATTTCAGATGCAATCTCCAATGTCTTGATCTTATTGAATGATTCAAATGCCTCTTCCCTTTCCACATAATCTATTGCATAGGTAGGACATGAATGCATACATTCCTCACATCTTGCACAGTAAGCAGGGTCAATGAATGGCAACTTATTGGTTTTACCTACATTGATAGCACCTTTGGAAGGACAAATCCTTGTACAGGTCATACAACCGATACATTCATTCTGGTCAATGCAGAGAGTTTTACCCTCCTTAACGGTTTTAGGGAGTATTTCCCCATATTTGATTGCATCAGTAGGGCAGTGCCTAAAGCAATATCCGCAACGAATGCACTTATCCTCATCTATTTCACTATGCACTTCCTCTCCACCAGAGGACCTTAAGTGAATAGCTCCAGATTTACATGCATTTACGCATGCTCCACATGCTCTGCAAAGCTTTTTGTTGATGTTTGGAATATTTTCACGAATTGGATCTGCTAAAGTCTTTTTAATGTGAATAGCATCATAAGGGCATGCGTTGGTACATAAGACACAACCAAAACAATGCTCGTCCAATTTAATGAACTTGGTATTTTCATCCTGATAAACTGCATCAATCGGACAAACATTCAAGCATGGCTTGTCAATACAATTGATACATTTCTCATTATCAATCTCATACTCTATATGAACATCCCTTAATGGTCTTGGAATTGGATCAACAGTAACCATCTTAAGCCCTCCTTTCTGCTAATTGAGAAGCCTTTACAGAAATGTGAATAACTTCCTCATCATTATCATTTGTATCAAGGTTAAATTTAGCCAAGAAATATTTGATGACACCAAATGGACAGGTTTGATAACATATACTGCATCTTAAGCATTTTTCCTTGTCCCTTACAATGGTATCGTTTTCATTATCGAAAGTGATTGCTCCAGTAGGACAGTCTGGTATGCACATTTGACATTTCTTACAATTGTCAGCGTCCCAAGTGATAATTCTAATCTTCAATCTATTGATGGCATCTTCCAAGACTTCGTGAACAACCTCTTCATCATTTAGAATGGTTAATGACTTATCAAAGATAGGCTTGAAATCCAATTCATCTAAAAATAGCTTATCAGTACCTAATTGGATTAAATCATCCTGTTTGGATTCAATGTATTCCTCTAATGTGCTTACTGCCAAATTTATAATTTTCTTTTGCTCTTCAAGATTGTTTACAAAGACCCCTCTCATTGCTCCTTTTACAGGACAGGTCTCTAAACATTTTCCACAGGAAATACATTTGGATTGATTTACAACAACCCTATCATCAATCTCTTCAATTGCTCCAACTTCACAGGCATCCATACACTTATGGCATCTTATGCATAGGTAATCATCTACAATGTATTTTCTCTTTGATGGTATGATATTGAACTCTTCACGAATGAAATGGTTTTCACCACATTCCAAGGTTTTTGGAGTTGAAGGGCAGACTTCAGCACAGAAACCACATCTTATACAAGCCGGTTTATTAATTACTGGATAAATCAAACCAATGGATTCCTCATTGTCTGAATCCCTAACCAATTTGATTGCATTTGGTGATGGGCAAGATGCAGTGCAGCTTCCACAACCAATACAATTTTCCTTGATCACTTCAGGAAAATCCCTGAATCTGTCTGGCTTGTGTGCTATGTCTTCCTTGGATTTTGCATCGAAAAATCCATCAATCCAGGTTTTTCGAGCAAATTCATAAATATACCAAATAAGTGAGGACATTTCATTTCACCTCAAAGAAGTCTTTTACAGTAGATTTGCCAGTATCAACATCAGTTATAGCCACTCTTTCAGTACATGCTATGCAAGGATCTGATGACGCATAAGTAGCTACTGCATCAGCAACTGTAGCTACATCCTTAAGCATATATTTTGCACAGGAGTCAATATTCATGATACTTGGAGTTCTGATTGAAATGCGCTTAATCAAATCTCCATTGGTTTCAGCCATATATCTTACCTCTCCACGAGGGGCTTCATTTCTCCATTCCCCATATCCTGAAGGAATGTCTACAGGAGTTCTTATATCTCCTTTAGGCATATTTTCAATAGCCTGTTTCACTAAATCAATAGATTGTTCAACCTCATAAAGCCTATTTAATGTACGGGCATAGTTATCTCCCTCTTTTCTCCAAATAGGCTTGAAGTCGAATTCATCCTTATAAGTATAATGCTCTTCTCTTAAATCATGCTTAATGCCTGAAGCTCTTCCAATAGGACCTACAGCATGTCCTTTAATAGCTTCCTCCTTAGTCATCACTCCAACGCCTTTTGCCCTTAATGCGACTATTGGAGCCTCTTCAAATAATGCAACATGCCTATCAAAGCCATCTTCAATTTTCTTTAAGTTCTCAAGTATTGCATTGAAATGGCGCTCATCAGCATCCATTCTGACTCCACCAACAACATTCCATCCTAGATTGACCCTATTTCCAGTTAACAATTCAAGAGAATCCATTGCATGTTCCCTTAAAGCCAAAACATGCATAAACAATGTCTCATGGTCAAGAGTCTTGAAGAATGTTGAATTTGCAAGCAAGTGGGATTGGATCCTGTCCAATTCATTAGTAATGACCCTTAAGTATTGAGCTCTTAAAGGCGCTTGAACTCCAGAAATTGATTCTAAAGTTTCTGCAAAGGTTTGTGTATGCTCATATGAACAGATACCACAGATTCTTTCAGATAAGTAAATGCATTTTTGCCAGGTTTTTCCTTCCATAATCTTTTCAATACCTCTATGAACATAACCATAATCAATCTCAGCTTTAATAACCTTTTCACCTTCAGTTTTGAGTTTAAGTCTTAAAGGTTCCTTTAAACCTGGATGAATTGGTCCAATTGGTAATATCATAATATCTGACTCCTATTTACTTATCTAATTCATTAATCAACAATAAATTTTTTATTTACTTATCTAATTCATTAATCAACAATAAATATAATTTAACTCTAAATTCAATTTAAATATAATATATTTAATCTTTCCTAGCGTCTTGAGCTCTTCCTTTAGCTGCAAGAGCACCTGGAGCGACAGTTAAAACTGCCTCTAAGATTTCACTTGGCCTTGGAGGACAACCTGGAATAGCTGCATCCACTGGGATGAAGTCTGAAACAGGAGCAAGAACCCTTCCTCCCTCTTGTGCAAAGACATCTCCAGACTGCGGACAGTTTCCAACAGCAACTACAATCTTAGGTTCAGGAGTTTTTGCATAAATCCTTCTTAAATTGTCTCTCCATTGTTCTGTAACTGCACCAGTCACTAAAAGAACATCAGCTTCACGAGGATTATTGTGAACATAAATTCCATACTGTTCAAGATCGTATCTTGGGGAAAGAAGTGCAACTAGCTCTACATCACAGCCATTACATCCTCCACAGTTTACAATACAAACGTGAATTGAACTTTTTCTCACAATATCTTTAAGTTTTTTAAGCATTTCAATTACCTTAAATCTCGTTCTTTATAATAATTTTATAAACATCATTCTTTTGATAATAATTCTTTCGATAATAATTCAATCGACAATTATTCTCGCAATAATTCAACTATTTGAGCCCTACCTTCTTCTATGGCATCTTCATACTTCTTGCCATGCTTTACAACATCCTTGGTTAATTGATGGCAGATTCTATCTGCATCTTCCTCAGATATTAGTTTAGCAACATCACTTAACCAATAAAGTCTTAAATCAAGATGCATTTGCCTTTTTATCTTTTCTCTATTTGCTATTTCAAAGGTAGCATGCATATTTTCCAAATCACTCATATCAAAGCGATTCATAAGAATATCTTCAAATTCATCTTTAGAAATTCCAAATTCTTCAGATAATGGAATAGTAATGTCTTTTTCCCATTTAAAGCTATGAAGAACTCTTAATTTCATCATTTCATATTTTTCTTCACTATTCATATAAATCACCATATAAATGATTTGATTTTAAATTTAACTACTTAATTTTAATATTTCTAATTAAAATAATACTCCAGATGTTGAAATCCAGACTACTGCTGCAATAAGAATGCCTATTGCAGTTTCCTTACGACCATAACCTGGCCTTCTTCCTAATGCAAGCCCTATAAAGAAGAATGCAATAGTAAGCAATATTTCAGAGCTAATATGTGGATTTAATCCATGGTTAAATAATAAAAACCATCCAATAATAGATAAAACCAAGGTCAATACATCTATTTCAGATATTATATAAGGTTCCATATGCTTTTTATAGCTTAATAAAAGACCAACTATGGATCCTATAATGAAAACCAAAATATAAATCATAATATATAATTCTTCCATAATCTCACCTAGTTTACCTAAATTGGCTTATATAAACAAATAAATGTGATACAAATAATCAAAAATGTAATGATAAAAGCTATTTTCTCTAGATTTTCAGCCAAATGAGCATATTTTTCCTTATTTTGCACCAATATGAATGGAACAAAAACAAGTCCTATTATAGCTAAAGGAAGCGCTAAAATACTTTGATAGAAAGCGGCAAGTCCTGCCACTACAAAAATGCCTAAAGCTACCAATGAAGTCAATACTCTCATTCCTTTTTCATCATTCATTTTTAAGCCTTCTTTATTCGTTTTTACTTAATTAAAAGTAATTAAGTCTTTTTAATTTTTTTAATTTATTTTTTATAAATTTAATTTTTTTAATAATTTTAAATAATAATCATGATAATTGAACCAACGGTACAGATAACTGCAATGGATATTTGAGCCATTACAGAATGGTTTGGATTTAACATAGGAGTTGTAGCATTGATAAATCCAGTAATTATACAGATTACAATCATTCCAATCAAGTATCCAACAACGGAAATCGGTCCAAAGAATATTGTTAAGAATAACCATAACAAAATATACCATGCGATTGATTCTGAAAACATTATGTATCCTCTAAGCATACCAAAGTGTTCAGTTTCAAATCCAGATATGATTTCCTTTCCTTTTGTGATTGCAAAAGGAGAATATGGAGATTTTGTAACAATCAATGTGAAGAACATAATCGCTGCAAGAGGCAATTGCAATACCAAAGGACCATTTGCTGCTTGATAAGCTATGATTCCACTGATATCCATAGTTCCAGTCAATAGGAATATGATTGCAATCACTGCAAAGAGCGGCAATTCACCAGCTGCTGAGAAAACAGCCCTTACACAACTTAACTTACCATATGGAGAACCGGATGATGATCCTGCATTATGCTCTACAATCTTATGGATTGCATAAACACCAAATATGATCATTAAGGAACCTTGAGCCACTGGCCCTACAATAACTGCAGTAACCCAAACAGCAGCTAAAATAACTGTAATACCTACATAAAACGGCATTGCAGCAGTTTTTGGAAATGAAGTTTCCTTAAAGAAAAATTTCAATGAATGCAATAAGTACTGTATAATAGGAGGTCCTGGTCTCAATTGGACTCTTGCCATAACCTTTCTATGGAAACCTAATAAAAGACTACCTGCAAGGAAAGCAATTACAACATTGATTAAAATTTGAGCCATTAAATTCATGATATCTGCAAAGAGATTCTAAATTAGTTAAATATGAATTGATAATCTTAACTAATAACCTGTAAATGGTTCTTCTCTTCTTTCCTCCTCTTCCTCTTTTATTGGTTTGGACATTGTTAAAAGTCCAAATGAAAGTACTAAAAATGGTATACAAACAATAGCTATTGCATAGACTATCCAATCAGCAGGATTAAATATTAAAGCGTAAAGGATAGCTAATACTGACACAATCAAGATAATATAACTAGCTATTTTCATTTTATTCATTTTATCGACCTTCTATTAATAATAAATTAATAAACATGATTTTTAATAATTGGATTTCAATTTAATTTCTTCTATTTTAAATTATAATATAGTTAATAAGATTTCAACAAATCTAACAATAATAAACAATGAACTTAAGTGGATAATCAATATGAATGGAGATCCAGGAGTTCTAAACATTTCTGCCTTACTTGCAAAGAAAGGTGCTATACCGCTTTCACCACAAACCCCTATTAGCATTACAAGCGCTCCAAATATCATCATTGGACTTGCAGGGATTGCTGCGAGCTCAAATAGGCTTAATGTACCGGTAGCAGCTAAAATCATAGCTGCACCACCAAAGAGTGGCAAACCGCACATCATAGCAATCAAACCGTATTGATAAGCGGAATTTAAAACCTCAACTTGCTTTACAGCAGAAACAATACCAATGTTAACAATACCAATTAATGCCATAAATAAGGTAAAGTTAAATAAATCTCCAGTAATCATAGCTCCTGCAGTAGCTATACCGCAGATAATAGCCAGGAATCTTCTATGCTTGAATTCCTTTTTGCCAACTGCAACCTTATTTTCATCAAGAGAACCAAACATTGCTTCAACTTGAGTTTCAGTTCGGCTCATGGCTATCAATGCTGTAAATACAAGTATAGTTACAAACAAGAATATGTGGAGAGGGTTTAAATAAAGAACAATATCTCCTAAAGGAATTGTTCCCATCACGTCTCCGCCTAAACTCTCTATAAGCATTTAAATCTCCTTTTTATTTTAAGTTCATTTGATTTTGAATATTTAATTTGAATACTTGATTCAAAATTTTGATTTGATAATAAATTTATAAATATAATATTTTAAATTTTAAATTCATTTGGAATAATCATTTTCTTCCGTATTCCTCTCTCATCATTATTCCAATCAATCCAATCTTGGATGACACTTTCAAGAGCAATCCTAAAGCAGCTAGGAATAAACTGAGTAACCAGTATTGAGGCAAGATAAAGAAGAATAGGAATCCAATAATCCATAAGCACCAAGAGATACCGGATATTGCTCCCACTCCATCGAGAACAACTATTGGCAATCCTCTTACCTTTCTGCTTAAAACATAAATTACAATACCTCCTCCAGCTACTGCACCACCAGTAAATCCTGATAGGAACACACCATAACCTATTAATAACAATGCAATGAAATTAGGAGCAGTAGTCATAATCTCCATATCTATATTTAATGGCATTGGTGCAAATGAGGTATCTACATCTTTCTTCCTCATTTCACGAGATATTAAAATCTCGGATATTGCCATGATCTCTGCCAATTCAACTACTAGACCAGGAAGAATCAATGCTTCAGACAAATCAGTCCCCACTGCAGCTACAACAATAAGCATAGCCAAACCGACAATGTCAGTCAATATAAGAACTTGAATATCCCTTTTCTCCATTGCAATTCCCATCAAGCCAATGAAAGCTACAATCAAACCGCCGTATAATGCAGTTGAATACATTGAGCTATAGAATGCAGGAACAAATTGTGGAATTATACTTGCAACCATATAATCACCTGAACTCCTTTTTAGCTTGCTTTTCACGAGCTTTGCGATTGCTCATCTCAACTTCACTAGCTATCTTGTCAGAACTTGCAATAGCTCTTTTTACATCTTCCTTAATGTCTCCCTTACCTTTTTTCTCCTTTCTATCCATGGTAAAGTTAATGGCAAGCCATGAGGCTATAATGAATGCCATCATAAGAATTGAGGATTCCAAGATAGTGTCAAAACCTCTTGTATAGTAAAGGATTTCATCTATCACTCCACCTGGAGATGCACATATACTTGTTCCAAAGTATGGGGAAATGCCTTTTAGCATTTCAGCAATTGGAGTCATATATGAATTGATCCAACCTAGATTTTGTGAATTATCAGGATATTGGGCTTCAGTAACACCAGGACTTTCCAAAATCTCTCCACCCCTATCATATGGAGCAATAGCCAAACCTGCATCCATTTGACTTTGAGGAGCTGGACGAGTGTAGATTTGGTCTGTATCCAATCCTACAGGAATCAGGAATCCTGCTATTAAAAGCAACCCTAAAATTAGAGCGAATAATCTAGGAATATTCTTCGGATTTGCCAATTTATTCCATAATTTAGCTATTTTAGGCATTTTGGTCTCCTCCCAGCATTAATTGAAACTGATTTTTAAATAAATTGATAAGCATTATACATCAGCCCCTATCTCTTCTAAACGAGAAATAGCTCTAAACAAGATCAAGGTTACGATAATTGTTGTTGCAATTAAAGTCAAAAGAGCTAATGTAGAATTGTAAGTAAGTAAAATCAATGAAACTCCTACAGATGCCACTTCAGTATTGATTGTTCTTATGATTGGGTCTTTCACTCCAGGACCCCAAACGGCAGCAAGGCTTCCAAAAATGGCAAGCGCTAAACCTACATAAACCCAAAGAGCAAGATTGAACATTATTTACCACCTTCAGAGTTTCTTGTTTCATTTTCATTGCTTTGAATCATTTTAGGAAGTGTGGAATAATCCTTTAATTTTGATTTGCGCACTTCATTTATCTTAATCAAGGCAAGCAAGAATACAATAATAGATAATGGATCAAGGACAGCAGTTAAAAAAGCAACATCCAAATATTTAAAGCTGACAATAGCTAAAAACAAGCCTGCTTCCAAGATTGAAACCATGATTACCTTATCTAATGGTTTCTTTAAGAGGACAACTCCAATAGCGCCTATTATCATCAAAGCAATTGATATTGTTGTCAAGTCAATAAATTCCAACATTTAAATCCCATTTTCTATTATTTGAAAAATAATAATCTTAATTTTCCTTATGCTCTTCCATATTCTTATCATAGGTTATTTCATCTTCCAAATCCTTTAAGCTGTATGCAATTGCATTTGCACCAATTGTAGAAGAGATAAAGAAAGTTGCAGCTAATACAAGACCAAATGGAGTTTGAATATACAATGCAATCAATGCAGAAACACAGAATCCTATTACATTTATGTAAAGTAATTTTTCTGCTCTATCTTTGGTTATTACAGCTCTTAAAGCCATTAAGATTGCAATAACTCCAATAATTTCAATAAACATATTTTAACCTTGTATTTCTTTAATTTTTTAATCTAATCGATTTTATTAATTTATTTTATTAATTTATTTTATTAATTTATTTTATTAATTTATTTTATTAATTTACATCTTAATTATTCATATTTAGTATATCTGCCAAAGGATTTTGCTATTTTTCCAATTAATCTGGAACTTGTAGGATGGTGAATTCCTTGAATAGTGAATATTGCAATTACCATACCGCAAATAAACATCTCTGGAGTGATTCCAATGAATGAGAATATGAATATGAGTAGTGTCATGGTCAAAGCGCCAGTTGTTCCAGCATAACCAGGATCTGCACATAATCTATTTCCAATGTATACAAGCAATGCAGCTATTAAACCGCCTTGAATTCCAAGAATGTAAACTCCTATTGAAGCAATCAATGTTCCTGCTGATGCATCTGGGGAACATAAGATGTTTCCTTGGAAGAATCCTCCTGCCAAATCCCCTTTCCTATTTTTTATGGAATATCCTACAGTTTCCGCCCCTTTAACACCTGGAGCCTCAGGAAGTCCAAGGAATGTATCCACTATCACAAAATTAAGCCAAGAGATGATGGTTGCTAAAATCAAACCAAGTATTAGATTCATTATTTGCTACCTCCTTGAGGATTTGGAAAAACATAATCGAATAGATACTTTACAAAAATAGCTGAAAACACTCCCACTATAATTGCAATTAACAATCCGTTATAAATCCAAAACACATTTAATGAATAAAAAATAGCTAGAATTCCTATAGCAAATACAGGAGTTGGAAATAGTGCGCTTTTGGTCCATGAAAACCTGATTGACTTTTCTGGAAGAAGTGGCAATTTTAAAGCTAACGCTAAAGCTACTGCTACTATGATAGCCACTATATAATTCATAAGTAATTGAAATCCATTAGCACCTATACTAATCATAATTATAATTATGTTATAATATAATATATATCTTTTATTACTTATTGCCAAGCCGAAAAAATGGCACGAATTATTGATTATTTTTAAAATTAAAAAACATTTGTCATATTGCAATTTATAGTAAATTACAAAATATTAAAATAGTATTAAAATTATAAATCTATACTAATATAGAGAATAAAATTAAAACAATGATATGATATCATTTTACATTATAAAATAAGGACTGATATAATGGAAAATAAGGAAATTGTAGTAACAGGAGGATGTGGATTCATAGGATCACATATTGTAGGAGAACTATTGGAAAACAATAAGGTCACCATTATTGACAATTTATCCTCTGGAAAAATGGAAAACTTGGAAAATCCAAATCATGAAAATTTAACTTTAATCAAAGAAGATCTTTTAGACTGTAATTTAGATGAGATTTTAAAAGGCAAGGATTATGTATTCCACCTTGCAGCAAAGGTAAGCGTACCTGGAAGCGTAGCAGAACCTTTAGAATATAATGAGACAAACATTGACGCCACCTTAAAATTGCTTATTGCATGTAAAAACAACAACATCAAAAAGATTGTCTTCTCATCATCATCTGCAGTTTATGGGGAAAATCCAAACATGCCACTAAAGGAAACTGAACTTCCTATGCCTTCATCCCCTTATGCTGCTCAAAAGGCAAGTGGCGAATTATATTTGAAATCATTCCATGAAAGCTATGGATTGAATTATGTAGCACTAAGGTATTTCAATGTCTTTGGTCCTAGACAAGATGAAAACTCACCTTATGCTGCAGTTATTCCTAAATTCATTTCTGCAATACTAAAAGGGGAAAGACCAGTCATTTATGGAGATGGAGAACAGAGCAGAGACTTTATATTTGTAAAGGAAATTGCTAAAGCAAACATTGTAGCTTGTGAATCTGACTACAATGGAATAGTCAATGTTGCATTAGGAAAATCAATGACCATAAATCAGTTATTTGATATTGTCAGCGATGTTTTGGAATCTGATTTGAAAGTGGAATATTTAGATGAACGTCCAGGAGACATTAAACACTCATTGGCAGACATAAGCAATCAAGAAAATATTAACTTTAATCCAGATAATGATAAATTTGAAGAGCAATTAAGGGAAACTGTAAAATGGTTTAAAGAAGAAATGGAAAAATAATCATCAGATAAAATAAAAAAAATTTATACTAACATTATTTAATCAAAAGAAGTGGAAAAATGAAAATAGAAGTATTAGACACCACATTAAGGGATGGAGAACAGACCCCTGGAATCTCATTAAATGCAATTAAAAAATTAAGGATAGCTACCAAATTAGATGAAATAGGAGTCAATTCCATTGAGGCAGGATCTGCAATTACATCTGAAGGTGAAAGGGAAGCAATAAAATTGATTACATCACAAGGATTGAATGCAGAGATTGTGAGCTTTTCAAGAACATTGCTTAAGGATGTGGATTACTGCCTAGAATGTGATGTTGATGCTGTAAATGTTGTAGTTCCCACTTCTGATTTGCATTTGAAATACAAGCTTAAGAAATCACAAGATGAAATGCTTGAAGATGCAGTCAAAGTGGTCGAATACGCTAAGGATCATGGACTTTCTGTAGAGCTTGCAGCTGAAGACTCAACAAGAACTGATATTGAATACTTAAGGAAAATATTCAAGGCTACAATTGATGCAGGAGCAGATAGGATCTGTCCATGTGACACTTTAGGAATGCTTACACCACTCAAATCATTTAATTTCTATAGGAAATTCACTGATTTAGGAGTTCCTGTAAGTGCACATTGCCATAATGACTTTGGTCTTGCAGTTGCTAACACATTATCAGCTATTGATGGGGGAGCTACCAGATTCCATGGAACCATCAATGGACTCGGTGAAAGAGCTGGAAATGCAGCTATTGAAGAGGTTGTAGTCTCCTTAAACACATTGTACAAATATAGTGAAGATGATGAAGAAAGCAAATACACCACTGACATTAAGATAAATCAACTTTACAGCACTTCCAAATTGGTTTCAAGATTAAGCAATGCTTATCTTGCTCCAAACAAGCCTATCGTAGGTGAAAATGCATTTGCACATGAATCAGGAATTCATGCAGATGGAGTTATAAAAAACAGTGCCACATATGAACCTATTATGCCAGAGCTTGTAGGCCATAGGCGTAAGTTTATCGTTGGAAAGCATGTTGGAACCAAAGGATTGGACAACAGATTGAAGGAATTGGGCATTGAAGTGAACAGTGCACAATTGAATGAGATCTTCCTTAAGGTAAAGGACCTTGGAGACAAGGGAAAAACCGTTACCGACACTGATTTGGAAGCTATTGCAGAGCATGTCCTAAACATCGAGCAGGAAAAGAAAATCAATCTTGATGAACTTACAATCGTTTCAGGCAATAAGATCAGACCAACTGCTTCAATTAAGATGAACATTGAGGATAAGGAAGTCATAGAGGCAGATGTAGGTATCGGTCCTGTTGATGCAGCAATCAATGCAGTGAATAAGGGAATCAAGAACTTTGCAGACATAAAGCTTGAGGAATACCATGTAGATGCAGTTACAGGTGGTACAGATGCATTGATTGAGGTAATTGTAAAGCTCTCTTCAGGAGATAAGATCATATCTGCAAGAGCAACTGAACCGGACATTATCAATGCTAGTGTTGAAGCTTATGTTGATGGTGTGAACAGATTGCTTGAAAACAATCATTTTTCCTTAGACAAAAAACAAGCCAAGAAAAATAAAAAATAAAAAATAAACTATTTTAAATTATTATTTAATTTTAATCATCTGATTATCTTAATCTTTTTAATCTAACATTATAGAGCGATAAAATGAAAGAATACAATAATGAATTAGCTAATTTGGATAATGTTGAAATATTAGGATTCACTGGAAAGATAGAAAGCATTCCTAAGACATTAGAACAAGTCGAAACCATTAGAAACAGCTGTTGTGATGTTGGCATTATTCAACTTATGAATGCTGATAGCGGGAAAGGAACACCTTCAGCAAGGAGTCATTCATGCAATCAATGCATTCAAAAGAGGGGAAAATTTAGCTAAGGATTTAGGTATTGAAATATTGATTAGAACTTCAGCCCAAAGACAAATTTCCAAGGCATTTGACATACTTGGCCTTAAGGAAGGTGAGATGAATATAGCGGTTGTTCTAATCGATTGTCCAGATTACTTTATCGATGAATTATCGGATATGTTTGTAAGAAATGATGCTGTTTTAGAAGCTGACGAATCAATATTAACAAACTTATATGATATTCCTGAAAAAGAGTTAAAGAATATGCATATAAGCGACATACTAATTGATAAAACTACTAGATTAATAGTTGATCAATGAAAAAAAATAACTAAAAAAAGTTTAAAAAAATTATAAAAAAAGTTATTGAATAAAAAATTATCTATTTTTAAATATAATCAAAAAACATTATTAAAGAATCTATTTTTAATTATTGTCAAAGCACTTTAAAGTTTTGATAATTTCATCCAAATTATCTTGATTTAGACATTCAATATCCAAATTCTTAATTTCAATCTATTGTAATTTGGACATTTTGTTATCATTCCATGACTGTCTAAAACAAATTCCTGACGTAATTTATAGGATAATGATTTAGGGTCTTCTGTTTCTAGAATGACATTGATTCCCCTTTTATCCTTGTGGAATACATTGAAACTTGTTTCATATTCAATAGCTTCCTTAAGATAGGAGCATGATTCAATTGTCTTTTTTAGGTTATCTTTAGCGAAATCCAATTCATTGTAGATTCCACATGCAGTTATATTGCTTGCCTTATTTGTTTTTAAAAGAAGCTTTGACTTATCAAAAAACCCATCATCATTTGTTGTTATGAATCCTCCATCTTCAACATTTACTATTTTTGGAGAACCTGTAGATCCAATAATGATATCTGAATAATTTCCATTTGCCAATCTGTTCTCATAGTCTCCAATAGCTCCAGATGCATCCTCTACAACAAGGATATTGTTTTCATGAGCAAAATCATAAATTGCTTTCAAGTCTTGTTCAGCAGTATAAGCTGCAAAACTTGTTAAAAATAGAGCAGATTTATTGTTTTCATCATCTAAATCAATGACATTATCATTTGATGAGGAAATAATTGATTCATTGAGCTCATTTAAATCTATCAATCCTTTATCTGTCTTTACTGTAATCAAATCCTTCTTTAAAAATATAGCTATTTGCTTAAATCCATTCCATGCTCCTTGATCTGGAATTAAAATAGCACCATCAATGGAATTCATGGCAGCAAGAATAGCGGAATTTCCACTATTTACCAATTTAGCATGACTTTGATTAGTGATTTTGACTAATTTCTCTTCAGCCAAACTGTGATAATCCTGATTATCCTCGCCCCTTGCTACATTAGACATGGCCATTTGAGTTTCCTTTGATGGTTTTTTAAATTTAAGATTCATATTTTTACCTAATATAAAGTTATTGTTGCAAATCCGGAGATTTCTTGAAGAAGGAATCCAAAGTTGTCTGCTGCGAATGCAATAATTCATTAAGCAAATTGCTTTGCTTCACATATTTGCTGATTGGAATCTTTAATTTGGTTCCACAGTAAACAAGAGACTCTTTTAGTGATTCAAACTCCTTGTACTCACCATTCATTGCATATTTAATATTCTCTCTAACATTAAACACTCCTAATGGCACATAACCTGAATAAGCTTCTCTAAGTATAATAACACCAGATTGGAGCTTAAGTTTAGCCAATTTATCCAATACTGCCATTTTAGCAGTGTAATAACATCCACCTACACAAGAATACTCAGTTTTATCAGCATTTGTTTCATAATCTGAGAAAATCATTTCCTCTTTACCAAGTATCTTAATAAATGCTTCAAACCATTCGTATTGCCATTCTGTAGGTGTTAAAATAATGGCATAATAATTTTTCAAGCTTGAAAATTCATAAACCCTATAGGAATCCATTATATCATAATGTCTGACTTCCTTCAATAGGTTGTCTGCAATTGTACTGTCACAAGCTGTAATTGACCATCTTGTTGGAACCAATCTTCGATTCTTTTTAAGACCAAATGCACCAACAGAGAACGCCTTTTGCATTGCTGAAAATGGAACATCCTTATTATGGAGATTCATCACTGCTTCACGAGCCTTTAAATCAGTGTCATAAAAGCTTTTTTCAAGTTGCTTATCCCATTTAACTGCATCAATATCGAATTTTTCAATCAAAGCGCTTGGACCATGAGGTGTGCTTTCTTCACTGAACATTGCCCCACTTGGCCTTGATCCAAAAGTGGCTTCGCTGTCAATGGATTTTGATGCAAGGGAAATGTCCTGAAGCTTTTCAACAAATGGATTCTCCAAATCCTTAATGTCAATCAATTGTTTTCCACGGACAAGATTTAATCTGTAACCAATAATGTCATCTTGAGTTTTATTTTCACCTATCCACTGCTCTGGAGAGTCCATTATATATGTATCTCCAAGTTGAGGAACCATCATAGGTCCAGCATACACTTTAGGATAGCTCCATCGACCTATAAAAACAGATGGTGGTGTACTGCCATCTAAATCCTTTCCAACATCAACTGATTTCATTTGTATATTCTCAGTTAATTTTGCTAAATAAGCATTTTTAGTAGTCTTAGATGTTCTCATAATAATACCTTAAATAAAATAAATGATGATGATTGCTAATTAAGTATGATGAAAAATAAAATAGTTAAAATTAGTTTTAAAAACTAATTTAACTTAAATTAAGAGAATTTACACTAATAGAATTCATAAGTAATTAGTTAATAATTTATAGAAAATTAATTTAATTAATCAATTAATAAATAAAAAATTAATTATTAACAGAATTCAATAGTGCTTGGTGGCTTATCACTAATGGATAAAGCAACATGAGTAACTTCAGAAACTTCAGAAGTGATTCTTCTGGAAATGGTTCTGACTACATCCCAAGGCATTTCAGGGACGGTTGCAGTCATTGCATCAATTGAACTGATCAATCTGATTACAATAAGATAGCCGAAGTCTCTTTCATCACCTTTTACACCAGTAACCTTAGTGTCGGTAAGCACTGCAAAGTATTGCCATAATTCCTTATCCAATCCAGCTTTTTCCACTTCTTCTCTTACAATAGCATCTGCAGCTCTACAAACAGCTAAATTATCTCTTGTTAAAGCTCCAACAACTCTTACACCAAGTCCAGGACCTGGGAAAGGTTGTCTTTGTACAATGCTATCTGGAAGACCTAATTCTCTACCGACTTCTCTTACTTCATCTTTGTATAAATCTCTAACAGGTTCAACTACTTTTAAAACCATACCGCTTGGCAATGCCATGTTGTGGTGAGTCTTGATTTCTCCTTCAGTTTCAATCCAATCTGGAGCAATGGTACCTTGAACCAAGTATTTAGCATCAACTGCTTGTGCTTCTCTTTCAAAGACTTCAATGAATACTCTTCCAATGATTTTCCTTTTCTCTTCAGGGTCATCTACACCTTCAAGTTCAGATAAAAATTCATCAGATGCATCAACATACTTGAAGTTAAGTCTTTCTTCAAAAACAGCACAAACCTGTTCTGCTTCTCCTTCTCTAAGCAATCCATGGTTAACGAATATTGCAGTTAAGTTGTCACCGATAGCCTCTTGAGTAAGAACTGAACAGACAGAACTGTCAACTCCACCGGATAATGCAATAATAGTTTTTTCATCACCAATTTCATCTTTGATTTTAATAATAGCATCTTCAATAAATTCTTTTGGGCTTAACATAAAAATACCTTAAAAATTATTTAAAAAAATATTTAAAAAACTATTGTTTAGTAAATTTGTTTATGAAATTTAATTTTTGAACAATATGAAAAATATTATTTAAGAATCCTTAGATTTATTCGAAATCTTCGATAAATTCCATAATGATAGCTTCTAAACCTTCGTCTTTGCCATCCATTACAGCATCCATCATATCTTCGTATTTGACATATTTTTCAATTTTAATAGCTTTTTCACCAATACCGGTGATTCTGAAATCTTGTTCTCCATCACCGATAGGAATAGTGATGTTTTTGAATTTTAAGTTAGCTTTGTTGTCAATTGCCTTTTTCTTAAAGTCATCTAAATTATCAAACATTTTATCAACCCTTTTTTTAAAATTAAAATAAAAAAATAAATATAATCTAAATCTTTATTTAATTTACTCATTTTTATAATTCTGACAAATCTCATAAAAATTCTTAAAGATGAATTCCCCTTTAGGAGTATGATGAACCTCTGGATGGAATTGAATTCCATATATCTCTTTTTCCTTATGTTTCATAGCTTCTATATCACAAAGGGATGAACTTGCAATAATGTCAAATTCTTCAGGAAGAGTGTGAACTTCATCCTTATGGGAGCTCCAAACATCAAGAGGAGATTCGAGTCCTTTAAAGAGACTGGAAGTATCTAAAAGATCAATTTTTACTTGAGCATAACTTTCAGTGTCTGAAGTGGAAACTTCACCACCAAAGGTTTTAGCTATTAACTGATGACCTAAACAAATGCCAAGAATTGGAATATCAAAGTGCTTAATGAATTCTGCAGCATTTCCAACATCATCAATAGAAGGACCTCCACCTAAAATCAAGCCTATAGGCTCTTTTGCTTCAATCTCTTCAATGGATAAATCATTGCTGACCAATTGAGAAGGAATCTTAAGATATTGTAAGCTTCTTTGGATTCTATGGTTGTATTGTCCCTTGTTATTAATAACTAAAATTGTCATATAATCTCTCAAAATCATTTTTTTTTTCGAATAAATTCCTAGTATAATATTACAATTAAAGCAAAAAAATTAAATGCTTTATATATAGTATAATATTATATTAATTTAATATATATTTAATATAATATATAAATTTAATACATTTTTCACTATATTTTAAAATTAAATAACAACTTAAATAAATATAAATACTATTAAAAGATATATAAAAGATTATGAAAATCGATGAATTAATTACTTATTTGATAATTATTATTGTAGTAGCAGTTTTAATTAAATTATTTGCATGGCTACTGCCTATCCTTGTTGTTTTAGCAATAGCTTATGTCTTATATATTTTTATAACTGAAAAAGAATATTAATTTTTAACTAAAATAACAATGTTTTATTTGCTATTTTAATTAATACATTTAATACAGAATATTATTAAAACTCCTGAAGGGGGTATTAAATGAATAAAAAAATGTTCAGATTCTTATGTGCTATCTCAATTATACTTTTTATAATTAACATTGGCATCATATCTGCAAGTGAAATAGATCAAAGCACATGTTCTTTTTCAAATCAAATTCTGAGTGATGGCTCTGGAATGGATGAAATCCACACTGTTGAACCTGATGGATGCTCTACAGACACAACTCCTGAAGAGACAGAAGTCCAAGGGGGCAATGCAAATCCAACACCTGAAGAGACAGAGGTCCAAGAGGGCAATGCAAATCCAACACCTGAAGAGACAGATTCAACTGACTCAACAGGCGATGAACCTCAAGAAGTGATATTGGAAAAAACATCATTAAGCTCTGCAGATTATGTCATAAAGAACAATTATTTAAATGTTTATTTGAAAGACAGCTCCAATAATGCTATTTTAAATCAGAAAGTTACACTTACCATAAACGGAAAAACCCTTTCTGCAATTACCAACAATAAGGGAATAGCTAGATTCAATATAACAAATGCTGCTAAAAAATATCAGATTACATTGAATTTTAAAGGAAATGACAAATACGAGTCTTCATCAAAAACATTGAATTTAAGAGTTATTGCAAAACCAATCTATACAAAAATAACCATTGCACAATATGGTATCTTTAGAGGCAATTACTTGAATGTATACTTGAAAACAACTGCTGGCAAGGCAATAGCAAATCAAACCATTAAAATAACAATCAATGGAAAAACCTATACAAAAATAACCAATAAGAACGGTTTAGCTAAATTAAAAATTAGCTTAAAATCTAACATTTATAGCGTTAGCATTAAGTATGCTGGGAAAGGCAATTACATACCTGTAAGCAAAAGCACTAAAGTCAATGTTCTTTCAAGCAAACTTATAGGAAAAACCAATTATGGGAAAGTATATTTCATTGGAGTTATTGGAAACCGCAGCTCTAATATAAAAATAGCTTATGTTGTAGGATTGCATTCCATGGAACATAAAATTCATGATTCACTTTATAAACAGATGATCAATAAAGTGAATATGAAATATAAATATTATATTTATAGAATCATCCTAACCAATAAAAAAGGATCATATTCCACATTAAGAATGAGGGGTCAAAAGCTTGCTAAAAACTATATTGTTCCTCATGCTAAAAATAAAAACTATGATTTAGTGGTTGATATTCATTCTACATCTGGAATAAGTTATAAGCAAACTTACTTCATACATGTTCCTAAGAATCAACATGCTCCTTCAATGAAATTAGCTAAAAAGACCATTAAAATAATTAAATCAATTGAGAGTAAGTCTAAAATGTTATATTGGTCTCCTCCAACTCAAACAAGTCCTCCTTATATTCATTTACCTCTTATTAAGGCAGGAACACCTACATTTGTATTTGAGACTTGGAGTTATGAGAAAAAATCTCAAACTGATAAAAGGGCAAAAATCTTAATTCAAGCAATAGATAAGGTATTTGACTAAAACAATTAAATATCTTATTTTATTTTTTTTTTGGATAGAAATAATTATTCGTTAAAAGACGAATGAAAAAAAGAATTTAAAAAATTGAAAATCACCCTATTAAAATAAAAAAAAATGAAAATAAAAAATAAAAAGAAATTAATAAAAAAATATCTTTCAAAGATTTATATAATTATAAGCGGAAATAGCAGCTACTGCACCTTCTCCACAAGCTACAATCCACTGTTTAACACCACCAGTTATATCACCTGCAGAAAAAACTCCTTCTACATTGGTAGCCTGATTCTTGTCAGTAATTATGTAACCGTTCTCATCCAAATCCACTCCTAATTCCTTAGCCAATTCATTGGAAGGATCATCACCAATAGCTACAAAGACAGCATCTGTTTTATAATCCTCTTCTTTGCCATTTCTTAAAAGAGTAACTGAATCAACAGCCATATCTCCTTTAATCTCTTCGATAGTTGAATTCCAAAGAACTTCAATATCATTTTCCTTCAAAGCATTTTGGAGGTGATGCTCACATCTCAATTCATCTCTTCTGTGAACCAATTTAACATTGCAACCAAGGTTATTAAGGTATAATGCCTCTTGAGCAGCACTGTTTCCTCCACCTACCATAAGAACATCCCTTCCAATGAAAAACATTCCATCACAGGTTGCACAGTATGCCACTCCACGACCTAAAAACTCTTCCTCACCAGGAACATTCAAATGCCTATGGCTTGATCCAGTTGCAAAAATGATTGTTTTAGTGAAGAATTCATTTTCACCGGCATCATCAGATGTCATCAATAAAGGAGAATTTTTAGTCTTTAAATTAAAGCCATCATCTGTTTTTTCAATTGATTCAATTACAGTATTTTCCAGAATTTCACAATAATTTTCACTTTGGGCCTTCATCTTTTGAATGAGTTCCATTCCAGCAATCAAGTCAAAACCAGGATAATTCTGCATCATAGGAACTTCCAAACCTAATCCTCCAGCCATTCCTTTATCAATGACTAAAGTTTTTGAGTTTTGTCTTCCAGCATACATTCCTGCAGTCAATCCTGCTGGACCTGCACCAATAATTACAATGTCATAATTCTCCATATTACACACCTAAATAAATATGAATTTAAATTTTTTTAAAATTGACTATTTTAAAATATGAATTTGAAGTTTTTAAAACTGACAAGAATTTATTTAAAAGAATAAATTAGGTCAAAATCTATAATAGATTTTGAATCTCTTCTCTAACAATCTTATTCACTAAACTACCATCAGCCTTTCCTTTAAGCTTTTTCATGCTCATTCCCATTAAAGGACCCATAGCACCCATTTGACGTTCCTTAATCATGGATTCGTTTTGGGTAGCGATCTCATGGATAATGTCTCTAACTGCATCTTCACTTAAAAGAGTTAAATTTGATTCATCAGCAATATCTGCTACATCAGCATCTGGCTTTTTGCTAACTGCAACCATCAAGTCCTTAATAGCATCCTTAGAGATTTTTCCTTCCTCAAGAAGTGAGAAGACTTCAACCAATTTATCTTCATCGAAGATTGAAACATCTATTCCCTCTCTTCTTAAATCCCTTAAATCTGAAACAAGGACAGAAGCAACAGTTGTTGGATCCACTTTAACCTTGCTTAATAATGATTCAAAAGTGTCTCCAAGCAATCTTCTAACGATTTGGCTAGCTAAATCTTCACTTAGCTTGTACTCTTTCTTGATTCTTTCCTTCTTCTCATCAGGAAGTTCCGGAAGGTTGTTTTTAATAGGTTCAACCATATCATTAGTGATTTGGAACAATGGAATGTCAGTTTCAAGATACATTCTGTTTGCAGTTGGAAGTGGTCTCATGTATTCAGTGTTTCCATCATCCAATGCCTTTCTTGTCTCTTCAACTACACCATCAAATGCCATGTTTGCTCTTCTTATGACCTCATTCAATGCATTAACTGTAACATCCTCATCGTGAGCTACAATGATGATTGCATCTTGAGGACCTATTTTCAAGAACTCTTTCATAGCATCCACTTCTTCAGCACCGATACCATATGCAGGCAATTCATCTGTGTGGAAAAGTCCTGAAACACCCATTTTCTTAGCATAGCTGGACAATTCAGTACCGAATCTTCTTCCAGGCTGAATCTCTTTACCGATAAGACCATCAAATCCTCTTAAGATAATACCCTTAATGCATTTTGCAGAGGACAATATTTTTGAGGAAGTGTCTTTAAATACTTCATCAAGGTCATAAATGGTATCTTCAACACTGGCATTTCTTTTAATGAGTTCATCTTTAATGTCTGCAAGAGCCAATTGTCTTTGAACCTCTCTTTCCACAATTTCAGGCATTAAATCAAGGTCTTGCACACCTTTGATTTCCACTCTTGCACCTCTAGTAATAGAGATGTTTACATCCTGACGGATTGTACCGATTCCTCTTTTTACATTAGTGCTTCTCAATACCTGACCAATCATATAAGCAACTTCTTTTATTTGCTCTGGATGGTGCATGGAAGGATCTGTAGTAATTTCTGCAAGAGGAATTCCTAATCTGTCAAGACGGAATTCTGTAAATTCATCATCGGAATCTATTCTTCTTGCTGCATCCTCTTCAAGCCCTAATGATTCAATAGCCACTCTACCGTATGGAGTGTCCAAGTAACCGTCAGTTGCTGCAAGACCGGTTCTTTGGAAACCACCAGTGTTACTACCATCAATTACCTGTTTTCTCATGGTATGGAATTCATCTACCATTTTCATGTTTAAGAGGGAAGCGATTGTAATACAAATGTCCAATGCTTCTCTATTCAATGCATGAGGTGGCTCATCATCAGTTTCAACAAGACAAGTGTGGCTATTGAATGATTCATATTTAAAGGTCATGTCCCTTAATGACTCTTGCAATGCAGCTCTGTCTATTTGACCTAATTCACTTTGAGTCGGCCTTAAGTTTCTTATGATTCCATCATCAAATTCATCATCAATAAGTTCAGTTGAACATGGACAGAAAAGCTTATGCTTAGTATTCAATTGTTGGTGAATTTCCAAACCCATCATAAGTCCAAGCTCTTCCCAATTTCTTTCAATCTTAGGAGTTTTAGACTTATCATTTTTGTTTCCTTTGTTTCCTTTTTTAGATTTGTTTTTAGCCATTTTCTACCCTCCTAATTCAAGAAATATTTAAGTGAAGAACTTTCATTCAATTCTCCAGCAACATTGGTTTGAATAATATCTTTAACTTCATTTACATCTTCAGTCTGTCCTAAAGCCCAAGCCAATTTCACATAAGCGGTTTCAGGAGTCATATCCATACCTGAAATTACACCTGCATCCTGCAATAGCCTTCCTGTACTGTAAACATTCATGTTTATTGTACCGTATAAGCATTGGGAAGTCATTACAACTGGAATGTCCTCATCGTTAGCTCTTTGAAGAGCATCAACCATGTAATCAGGAACATGTCCAAGACCGGTTCCTTCTATAAGCAATCCTTTGTATCCTTTGTCAATATGATAATCAATGATATCAGAACTGATTCCAGGGAAAGATTTTATCAAAGCAACCTTGCTTTCAATAGCTGTATTCAATTCCAACTCATTTTCTCCACGTTTTGTATATGGGAGATTGACTGATTTCACTTTTCCATCTCTTAAAAGAGCAATTGGCTCACTATCAATGCTTCTGAAGGTGTCTCTTCTGCTTGTGTGCATCTTACGTACCTTAGTACCTTTATGAAGTGCACAGTCACCATCATTCAATGTATTATGCATCAAGACAGTAACTTCTGCAATGTCAGACAATGCTGCACCACAGGAGTTGTAAATATTTAGGAATGCATCAGTAGAAGGTCTGTCTGAACTTCTTTGTGCACCTGTAATTACAATAGGAACAGGTGTTTTAATCATAAAGCTCAATGCAGCAGAGGTATAATGCATAGTGTCTGTACCATGAGCAATCACTATTCCATCAGCACCATTATTGATGTCATCAGCGATGGACTCTGCTGCCTTAACCCAGTATTCAGGTTGCATATTTTCAGATAAAATATTATACAAAGCTTTTACATCATAATTTGCAAGATCCAAAAGCTCAGGGTTTGCCCTTAACAAGTCTTCTGCAGTGAATTTAGGGTGTACAGCCCCAGTCTTGTAATCAATAATGGAGGACACAGTACCACCAGTGGATATGATGGAGATGTTTTGCTTATTAGGGTCTTTTTCTATTTTATCTCCTTCAAAACCTATCTTTGGCTTGTCTCCCTTTTCAATAAGTTCTATGTTTGCAGATTCAATGTTTACTCCAACATTATATCCGCTGTCAAGTTTAATTACAATATAAGCATCTTTCGCATCTTCAGATCTGTCAAGCAATATTCCCTCATAGGAAATATCTTCCTTTGTTACCTTTATTGTATCACCAATGGTAACATTGGCCTTATCTAAAAACTCTTTGGAAATTTCTTTATAAGTCATTTAATTCCTCTTAATCTTTTTGAATTATAATAATTAGTATCATTAAAATAGATTTCAAATCGTTTAAAAATCTATATTATATTAAATTATATTTATTAAAGTATATAATATTTAGTTATATTAAAAAAATAGTTAAAAATTTTTAAAAAAGAAAAATTAGTAGAAAATTTTTGAAAATTGTGGGAAATTTACAAAAATTCTAGAAAAATTAAAATAATAAAAATAAATAAGTGGACTGACCGGGATTTGAACCCGGGGCCTCCGCCATGCCAAGGCGACGATCTCCCATCTGAGCTACCAGCCCACAATAGTTAATTAAATTAAAATTAATTAATTAAAAAAAGAATTAAAGAATTAAGTTTTTAAAAAACTTAATTGAAAAACAAAATAAAAATAACAGTTACATCTATTATTTTATTGAATACATTGCACATTGTGCAAGAAAGTATCATTATATATAGCTCATATATAATCGAGGATAATATCGCCCTCGTTTAGGAATATTAACATTCCTAAAAATACTAGGAAACTAAAAAATACAGTCATAAACATTTAGCGACTCCATTTTTAAAGTTCTATATTTAAATAGAACATAAGAATTCTATATGATTTTGAAAAATAAAAAAATCATATATTATTTACTATTATAAAAAAACTGATATATAAATACATACTATTTTATCCTCAGATTGTTCGTATTTTCCAATATAAACTACAAACAATCTTTTATTTTAGAAAAAAATCGTGTTAAATCATTATAAATAATTATAAATCGTTATAAATTATTATGAATCATTATAAATTATTACAAAAGATAAAAAATTAGATTAAATTGTAATACTATTTTTATTCATCATTAACCTGGGAGGTTATCTTATCATACAAGATCTCAAGTGTCTCCTCACGCTTGTCCTTTTTCAATTCGCACTCCCACACAGTGAGAACAGTCCATCCCATAGCTTTAAGCTCTTCCTGATTGCGTGCATCACGTTCTCTATTTTTATAGAGTTTCTCCTCCCAATATTCAACATTGGACTTTGGCATTTTTGCATACTTGCATCCCTCATGAAGATGCCAAAAACAGCCATGAACAAAGACAGCAGTCTTGTATTTTGGAAGCACAACATCAGGACGTCCAGGATATCTTTTATCATTCTTTCGAAATCTAAGCCCTCTAGCGAAGAGATACTTACGAACAAGAATCTCTGGCTTAGTGTCCTTTCCCCTGATCCTTGACATGATGTAACTGCGTGTCTCCTTGCTAAATTTATCCGCCATGAAATCATCTCTAAAAAACATCACAATGGATGAAATTCAAATTATTATTAGTATTATTAGTATAATTAGTATTTTTAGTATTATTAGTATTCAGTTTAAAAAAAAAAAAATAATTTTTTTAAAATAAGAATTATTTATATTCAAAACTTGGCATCAATTCCAACTTGAATTTATTCAATTCATGGAGGTAATCAATTCTCTCTTTTGTCTTTTTATCACTAATTTCACCAGTCCGTATATACTTATCCAATACAGCATAAGTAAATCCAAGCTTCTCTTCATCAGATTGATTGGAGAGTCCATCAGTTGGTACTTTATCCACTAACTCCCCAGGTAAATTAAGGCTTCTTCCTATTTCCTTAACTTCAGTTACTGTGAGGTTTGAAAGTGGTGAAAAGTCACCAGCACCATCCCCATATCTTGTGGAATATCCCACCCAATCTTCAGACAAATTGCAATTGTTTGCTACCCTACCATTATTGGATTGGGAAACAGCATATAAAACAGACATTCGGATTCTAGGTGGAAGATTTATCTTGGTTTGCTCACTGATTTCTATGCCAGATAAGGACAATTGATCTAAAACTCCATTTACTGCATCCTTTACATTGATTATATGATACTTTATGCCTAAATGATTTACAAGAAGCTTAGCGAAATCAATGTCTGATTGAACATCATTAGGCATAAGAACTCCAATAACCCTGTCTTTACCTAAAGATTCTACACATAAGGCAGCAACTACAGCGCTATCCTTACCTCCAGAGATGCCTACAACAGCATTGCAACCTTTTCCATTTTCTTCAAAAAAGTCCTGAATCCATTTAACACATTGATCTTTAACATCCAATGCATCAAATTCGTAATTTTTAGTGATAATATCTCCTCTCTTAAAATTTTAAAAATAGGTTCTTTTCAAATAATAATTTCAATTTTTTATATAATAAACTTTTTTAAAAAAATTAAAATCATAAAAATAAGTTAAATTGAAAGAAATAGTGATAAAAATAGAAAAATGGATAAAATGAAAAAATAGAATAAAAATTAGTGAAAAAATAGAAATATTAATTTAAAAAAAAGAAAAAGAGTTAAGAGATTATCGGTTTTCTCTTAACCAAGTTGCTCCAGCTTCCAAAACCTTTAAGTTTAAATCAATGAGTTTTGGTTTTGCTGCAAAGGTATCCTTAATACCGTTTTCAAATGCCTCTTTAGATAAGATAGGGCTATCTGCACCTAATTCCATTAAAGCACCTAAAATTGCAGTGTTCATTGCCTTTGCATTACCTACTTCAGTTGCAATGGCTCTTGCTGGAATAGCAATGATCTCCACATCATCCTTTACATGAAGATTATCCTTATTGTAATCTCCTGCACGGGAATCATATAAGATTATTCCTTTTTCCTTAACATCTATTGAGTATTTTTCTAAAGCAGGCTTGTTCATTGCGATTAAGATATCACATTCTTCCACAACTGGAGAACCGATGGTTTTAGCTGAAATGGTTACAGAACAGTTGGAAGTTCCTCCTCTTTGTTCTGGTCCGTAACTTGGGTACCATGACACTTCCTTACCTTCACTACATGCTGCTTGAGCAAGGGTGAGACCGGTACTTAAAACTCCTTGACCACCGAAACCTACTATTTTAACTTTAATGTCATCAAAGTCCTCTTCGATTTCCTTGATTTCCTTGCTTCGGTCAATTCCAAAGACTTTATCAAGAGTTTCAATGGAGAAATCACTTACAGGTCTTTCCTTAGGTTCTCTTTCTTTGGATAAATCCCTAAATCTTTTTACAGGGAATTCCTTACCCATTTCATTAATCAAGAAGTCTTCAACACCTTCCACATCTCTTCTAATATTGGTTGGACAAGGTGATAAAACTTCAACGAAAGCATAACCTTTACCTTCCTTTTGAATCATTAAAGCTTTATTAATAGCTATTTTAGCTTTTCTAATAAGCTTTGGATTTGCTAAGGACACTCTTTCAATGAATACAGGTGCCTTTAGGTTATCCAATAATTCACATAAGTGCAATGGATATCCTGCAAAGTTAGCGTCTCTTCCATTTTGACAGGTTACAGTCTTTTCACCAATCAAGGTTGTTGGTGCCATTTGACCACCAGTCATTCCATAAACAGTGTTGTTTACAAAGAAAACCGCTAATTTCTCTCCACGGTTAGCAGCTTGCAATGTTTCATTCAATCCAATGGAAGCCAAATCCCCATCTCCTTGATAGCTCATTACAATAGCATTGTCTTCAGCTCTTGAAATACCTGTAGCAACTGCAGGAGCTCTTCCGTGTGCAGTCTGTACATTTCCACAATTGAAGTAGTAATAACCGAATACAGCACATCCTACAGGAGAAATCATTACGGATCTTTCTTGGATATCCAATTCATCCATCACTTCTGCAATCAATTTATGTAAAATACCATGACCGCAACCAGCGCAGTAATGAGTATTGTAAATGTCATTTCCTTTTCTAGGGAAGCTGTCATATAAGGATTCTGGCTTTTTAATAACTTTTTCTTCGATTTCAGTCATTTGAACTTTTTCAGTGTTTTCATCAGTTACTTTAATATTATCCATACTTTCACCTCCCTAATCTACAACCCTATGATTATAATAGTTATCATTGTCTAATTCTTCCTGATATTCCTTATCATTTAGGTAGCTTGCATCATAATCCTTTTCGTCACTTTGAACCTTGTGACGTTCATCACTTCCTACCATCTTATAGATTTCATTAAGAATATCCTTAAGCTCAATTACATTTCCACCCATTCTGTTTACCAAATGGACATCATCGTAATTAGCTGCTGCCTTAACATCTTCTCTTAATTGACCGTTACTCATTTCAACAGAAACAAATTGAACACCTTTATCTGCCAATTCCTTAATTCTTTTCTCTGGGAATGGGAATAAGGTGATTGGTCTTAAGAGACCTAATTTAATGCCTTTTTCTCTTGCAACATCAACAGCAGTTCTGGATAATCTGCTGCTTGTTCCGTAAGCTACAATTACAATTTCAGCATCTTCAACCATATACTCCTCATAGACAACTTCATTTTGCCTGATGGTTTCATACTTTTCTTGAATTTGGAAGTTGAAATCCTCTAATTGATTGAAGTCAAGGAAAATGGAAGTTACTAAATTGTTCATGGTTTCCTTATTTCCCCTTACAGCCCATGATTCATCAATCTTAGGTTCAATTGCCTCCTTAGGGAATCTTAAAGGTTCAGCCATTTGACCTAATACAGCATCAGCAAGCACTACAACAGGGTTTCTGTATTTGTTTGAAAGCTCAAATGCCTTCATGGTGAAGTCACACATTTCCTGAACGCTGTTAGGTGCCAATACTATATTCCTATAGTTTCCATGACCTCCACCTTTTACTATTTGATTATAATCTCCTTGTTCAGGACCGATATTACCTAAACCAGGACCTGCTCTCATTACATCTACAATAACTGCAGGCAATTCTGCACCAGCTAAAAAGGTGAATCCTTCTTGCATTAAGCTGATTCCAGGCCCAGATGATGCACTCATAACTCTGTGACCAGTTGAAGCTCCACCATAGATCATGTTTACAGAAGCCTCTTCACTTTCAGCCTGTACAAATTTTCTTCCTACCATTGGGAAATATTTGGATGCCTCATGGAGAATCTCACTTGCAGGGGTGATTGGATAGCCAAAGAAACAATCACAACCAGCATATAATGCTCCAATGATTACAGCGGTATTTCCTTTTACAATTTGGTTACTCATTTAAGCATCTCCTTTAGGTTTTCTAGTCCTTCTAGGAATATGAACTTCAATAGCTAATGGTTCAGGACAAGTGTAATAACAATCTCCACAACCAATACAGCCTTCTCCAGTATATTCTGCATATTGATATCCACTATCATTAATCTCTTCACTTAATTTAAGGCATTCCTCTTTGCAAGCGCTTATACATCTTAAACATGCCTTACAATTGTTTTTGCTAATGACAGGATATGGTTTAATTTGATTTACATTCATTTATTCACTATCCTATAATAAATTTAATTTTTTAATTTTTTGAAATTGTATAATTTAATAAGATTGATTATTGATTTTTAAACTTAATCTGATTATTAATTGAAAAGTTTAAAAAAAATAATAAGAAGAGAAAAATAATTATTTAAGTTTATTCTCATCTTCAGTTCTGATTATCTTTCTTTGAATCTTACCACTGATTGTTTTAGGCAATTCTTCAACAAACTCAATCATTCTTGGATACTTATAAGGAGCGGTTTCATGCTTTACATGATTCTGAATGTCCTTTTTAAGCTCTTCACTTGGCTCGAATCCCTTTGCAAGAACGATTGTTGCCTTAACAATTTGGCCTCTCAATTCATCAGGAACACCAGTAATTGCACATTCCAATACTGAAGGGTGGGAAATTACTGCATTTTCCACTTCGTACGGTCCAATACGATAACCTGAAGACTTGATTATATCATCATTTCTACCAACAAATGTGTAATAACCGTCTTCATCAACATATGCAGTGTCTCCACAGTGGTAATAACCATCATGGCACACTTCATCAGTCTTCTCTTGGTTTCTGTAATATTCCTTAAATAAACCTACAGATCTTTCGCCAGTTATATCAAAACAGATTTCTCCTTCAGAACCGATATCTACAGTATTGTGGTCAGAGTCTAAAAGGGTTACTTTAAATGCAGGGGATGGTTTTCCTACAGAACCTGTTTTAGATTCCATCCAAATGAATGTAGCCAATGAAAGAGTGGTTTCAGTTTGACCGAATCCTTCTTTAATTTCCAATCCAGTGAATTCCTTGAATCTTTTAAATACTTCCGGAGGCAATGGCTCTCCAGCAGTAGTTGCATATTGGACATTTGAAAAGTCAAATTGGGATAAGTCTTCCTTAATCAAGAATCTGTAGATTGTTGGAGGTGCACAGAAAGTGTTTACATTGTTTTCAATGATCTTTTCCATTAAATCCAAACCATTGAATCTTACATAATCGTAAACAAATACTGCAGAACCTGAAATCCATTGACCGTAGTAGTTACCCCATACTGCTTTACCCCATCCGGTATCAGCAGATGTGTGGTGAACACCGTCTTCTACAACATTATGCCAGTATTTAGCAGTAATTAAGTGTCCAATTGCATAAGTGTGAGCATGTGCAACCATTTTAGGGTTTCCAGTAGTACCGCTTGAGAAATAAATGAGGAAAGTCTCATCCTCGTGAGTTGCATCTTCTCCAGTTGGCCTTTCAAACTCATCACTCATTTTAGCAAGTTCCTCATCAAAGTTTAACCAACCTTCCTTATTGATATTTCCTACGAGAGCCTTCTTAAGCTCAATGCCTAACTCTTGTTCACAAGCTTCATAATCTGGAATCAATTGGTCCTCTTCAACAGAGACAACCATCTTAATGCTTGCATTTTCCACTCTATATATAATATCATGAAGCTTTACCATGTGAGTGGTTGGAATAGCTATTGCACCGATTTTGTGAAGTGCAGTCATGCAGATCCAGAATTCATACCTGTTTTTCAAGGTAAGCAATACTGCATCCCCTTTGTTAATTCCTTGTGATTTGAAGAGGTTTGCAGCCTTATTGGATAATTTTTTCATATCCAAAAAGGTAAACACCCTTTTCTCGTTATCATCACACCAGATTAATGCAAGCTTTTCTGGGTCTATTCTTGCATATTCGTCCACTACATCAAAACCAAAGTTAAAGTCCTTTGGTACATTAAATTCAAAATTATCGTAAAAATCCTTGTACGATTTAAAATCAACTCTGTTTACAAAGTTTCCTATTAAAGATGTCATTTTATCACTCTATTTTAATCTAAGCTAATATTCCCCTTGAATATAGCCATTAATCCTTCTTATTTTATTGTAAATTTTTCTGTCAAATATTCATTATTTAAATATAATTTTTTTCAATATGCTCAGTCAAATATTCATTAAATATTCTATTTCAATTACATGATTACAGCTAAAAATTTAGCTTTTTCATCATTTAAAGCAATCATTGCATGTTCACAAGTTGCATCAAAGAATATAGAATCTCCTTCGTTTAAAATAATCTCATTGTCTTTAATGAATATTTTAACGGTTCCTTCAAGAATATAGTTAAATTCCTGACCGGCATGTGAATTCAAAGAAGGAATAGCATCTTCTTTAGGATCAACAGTTACAATAAACATTTCAGCTTTTTTATGAACAAATTTCTTACATAAGTTTTCATACTTATATTCTTTCCTTCTGTCAACAGCAAAACCTTTATCTGCTCTTGTTACATCAAAATAAGTCATACGAGTTTCTTCACCAGTAAGAATCAAAGCTAAATCAACATTGAAAATCTGTGCAATTTGGTATAAGAAACTAGCTGGAATGTCAATAATACCATTTTCATATGAAATATAAGTTTCTTCGTCTACATCAATTCTTCTGTTGTAATATCGGACAATTCTCTTAATTCTCTAATCCTCATTCCGATATCTTTGTTTACGTCACTCATTTTAACCATCTTTTGATTTTTGTTTTTTAAATAAATTCAATTTGTACATTAATTTTTTTCTAAATGCCATATTTATATAAATTTTACATAATCTCTTTAATTTCATATTATTATATAAATAATTATATAATACATAGCATTCAATAGATTTGTAATTAAACTAATATAAATATTATGGTAAAAACCACTTAGAAACTATAAAAAAATAATAAAATTAAGAGATTTTGCTTTATTAACTAAATTAAGAATATTATTCAAGCGATATTGAAATAAAGACTTGATATGGTTATATTTTTTGAAAATAAAGGAAAATTTCATGGAATTTCAACAAGAAAATTAAAATTTAAAATGATTTTTATAAAAAAGTTTATATTAAATAAAACAATAATAATAAACTAATTAATAAAAACTTTAATTTACATTATACTGAAATAAATGGAGGGACTAGTATGGTAAATAGAGAAGACTGCGTAATATTTAAACAAGAATACGGAAACGAATTATTAGTTAATCAAGCACACGTTGGAATCAGAACAAAAGAAGATGGAATGATGTCTTTTAACCTCAGAGTTCCTAAAGATCAAATCAACGAAATTGAATCATACTTTAAAGGATTTAAAATCCCTGAACCAATTCTCATTGACATTGCATGCACTGGAAATATCCACTGCTACTTTAAGGGAATTTCTCCAATCATTGAAAAACCTGAATATTCCTTTATTTCAGTGACTGTTCAAGAATTAAAACAAGAAATAGTCGATGAAGAACAGGAAATCGGTATTCCTGCACATGAATGTGTTGGCTGTGGTTTACACTAGTTCAAGCTTTTGAACTTTTTGTAAAACATTTACCAACTTTTACTTTTTTTACTTTTTTTATATTTTAAATAAATTTTCTATTTTTACACAACTGTTTTTTCACACACTTTTTTAAAGCTTCTCTCATAGAGTTTTATGCACACAAATCCAATGAAAGAACCTAAGACCATACCTATTATTGCACCTAAATAAACTCCAAATATTCCCATTTTAAGCGGAATTGCAAAGATATAAGCAAAGAAAACGCTTAAAATCAATTCTCTTAAAATTGTCAATGCCAATGACTTGAATCCAGAACCTACACCCTGATAAACATATGCTGCAGTTGCTCCAAATGGAATGAAAAGATTATAGAAAACCATTATCCTAAGAACCTCTGCAGTTCTTGAAATCATTTGAGGATTTCCATTTATGAAATTGAATCCCTCTGAAATCGGATATGCAAAGACAAAGAATATAGCGCAAATTATCAAGGTTATAATAAAACTGATGAAAGTTGAATAGTTTATTGTTGTCTTGAAGTTTTCATAATTTCTAGCCCCATATGCAATTCCTGAAACTGTTATTGTAGAGACCCCAATAGCTATGCATGGCAGGAATCCAATGGAAACAAATCTCCATACAACTGTAAAAATAGCAACTTCCATTGTACCAGCAGTTATGAAAATCAAATAATTGAAGCAAATAGCTACAATTGAATAAATCACCTCTTCACAGCTTGCAGGCAAGCTTACCAAAAGGATTTCCTTATATATTTCCATTTTTCTATGATAATACTTTAAGCTTAATTTTATGAAAGTGTCCCTTTTAATAAAATACCAATAAAGCATCATAAGCAAGTTTGCAAGTGTAGACAACACTGTTGCAATAGCTGCTCCCTTAATGCCCCAATTAAAGTAATAAATAAAAATAGGATCCATTACCATATTCAATATTGCATTGACAACCAAAGGCACCGCCGATCTTCTAATATCCCCTTCTGCTCTAAAAAGACTTGAAACCACTGCTGGAAAGAGTATAATATAACTAGTTAAAAAGATAATCATCCCATAGTCCATTGCAAAATCAATTACTTCACTGGCTCCAAAGAGAATAAGCAAATCCCTTAAAAAGAAAACTCCAATCAACAAAATAAGAATGGATACTATTGATGCAAGTACAATACTGTGAATAGCTGCATTATTGGATTCCCCATATTGTTTGGCACCAATCAATCGTGAAATCAAAGAATTGGCACCTGCACCAATCCCCACACCAAAACCAATAATAACCAAGTACAATGGAGACATGAATCCTAAAGCGGCAAGTGGTCCAGAGCCAAGTCCACTTACCCACATACTGTCAATTAGGTTATTTGCATACATCAATAGCATAGACAATATTGTAGGATAAGCCAGCCTATTAATTGCTTTTTTCGGATCTCCGATTATTGACTCAATATTCTTATTGATTTCCATAAGAATATATTGTGTTCTTATAGTATAAAAAATTAAAAATAAAAAATAAAACTAAAAAAATAAAAATAAAATTTGAAAGAAAAAATAATTAAAAATTTAGGAAAAAAAGAAAAAATAGAATAAAATAAAAAATGTTTACTATGTTATCTACATAGTAAACTAATTATTAATTAAAAAAATAAAATGATTCAATTTAATGAATTTTAGCTATCACAGAAATGATACGAGTTAAACTTCTATGCATTTTAATCTCATACCTTTCCAATAATATGAAACCTACATCATTGAGCAGTGAATCGATATCTAATGTATGTGGACTAGCCATCACTAAAAGTGCATCTTTCTTCATACTGTGTTCAATTGATTGCAAGAATTCACTGAAAATACCAGAGGCACCTTCACCACAAGTGGTTGTGGAAATTCCATAAGGAGGATCTGTTACAACTGCATCAACCTCTTCATACATTTCAAGTTCACGGACATCAACTACATGAGTCTTATAGTCTGTGATTCCTGCATATTCCAAATTGGTTGCAGTTCCTTTTTTCATCTTCCAATCAATGTCACAACCGATTACCTTACATCCAATAAGACCTGCTTCAATAAGGATTCCTCCAGTACCACAGAAAGGATCAAGCACAACATCCCCCTCTTTAACCCTAGCTAAATTAGCCATACATCTAGCAAGTTTAGGGCTCATGCAACCTGGATGGAAAAATGGTCTTTTATGAGGTTTCATTTCTTCAAAATACTTCTTATTAAGTTGATATTTTCCAAAGCAAAGATAAACATGACTTTGATGAGCTACAACTCTGATAAATGATTTTGGGTTTGATAGGTTAACTGAAATATTTTCAGTGTTTGTTAGAATCAAATGACCTACTCTTCTTTCAGTAGCCACCGTATCTATTTCAGTATTGAATCTTTTTACTCTAACTGCAAAGTTCTCATCAACAAATTCTGACCAGTCAATAGCTTTAACAGCACTGTCCAAATCTTCATAATCACATTCATCAATCAATTGATGAACCTCATGAGTATAACCTAACCTTCTAACGAAGATTCTATAATAATCATCAAAAACATCTTCTTCAAGATTTCTTAAAATAACCAATCCCGGACAAACAATTTCCATTTCTGTCTCTATTTCCTCAATTTCCAATACGGCTCTAAGTTCAGCCAATGGTAATTTGTCATGTTCCTGTGATAAGATTAACAATAAATCCATTTTTTATCTCCAATTTTAAATCAAATAATACATATTTTAATAATCATAGATTAATTTTTAATCAAATAATAAATTTTTTAATAATCATACATTAATTTTTAATCAAATAATAAGCATTATAATAACCAAATCTTAGCCAATTCCTTTTTATGAATGGCTGGTAACAATGATAGAACCAAACCTCTTTTCAAGAATTCCTTAACAAGTATTGATTGATTATCCATATCTCCATATTCAGATATCAATTTATCGGCTTCCTTTTCTTTTAGCTTTTCAAAGAAATAATCCAAATCTTCATCTGATAATGTGCATAATGTCTTTTGAACCTTAAACTGATATGAAAATTCCTTTAGGAATCTTTTTTCAAAATCCTTTTGATAAGATTTGAGACTATCCTGTAATATCTTGCTGTCATCATTAGTCTCCTTTTCATGGTTTATGGAATTGAAATCTTCTGAATTCAACGCTTTAACAATAGCCTTTTTAGCCATCTCAACCGCTTCAAAACCTATCAAAAGCCCTCCACCAGTAGTTGGCTTAATCTGTGAAGCAGCATCACCAATAAGCAAACCCCTATTTTTAAACAATTTATTATTCTTATTGTAAATAGGAATCTTGCCCTTGTACTTTTCAATTATTTCATAATCATTGTATCTGAAATCATTTTCTAAGAAATCATCTAAAATCTCATTTTGCCTTTTATAATCATATGTGGAGAACATACCTATCCTATAAGTATTTTTATTCACTGGAATTTGCCATATGAAACCGGGAAATAAATCTCCATAGGCATATAAATCTACAAATGACATTTGATCATTATCCTCATCAACCTTCACCAAATATTGGCTTGCACAATAAAATTTCAAATCATTGCCAAATGCAGAAGAAACAATGGAAAGAGGCCCATCTGCACCAACAATAATCTTTGATTTAATGGTTTTTTCAGTTGATTCCCTTTGAAATGAAACTTTTCCTTCATTAAAATCAATAGCTAGAACCTTAGAGGACAAATAGGAATGAGCACCATTATCAATAGCCCTGTTGTATAAGAATTGATCCAATGCAACCCTATCAATAATTATTGCTTGGTCTTCCTCTTTAGATACAGATAATGAATGAGTTTTACTGTGTAAAATAGCACCTTTGACTTTATTTAATATTAATTCCTCTGGAAATTGATTGATGTCCAACACTTTTTTATTGATTATGCCGGCACATTGCAATGGCAATCCTATTACTTTCTTCTTATCTATTAGACAGACGTTAATATCTTCTTTAGATAATTCATATGCTAAAGTTGAACCAATCGGACCTGCTCCAATGATAGTGACATCATAATCAAAACTCATAGTTAACCCACATAGTTGAAATAAAAGAGCTTAATAAAAGATAAAATAAAAAATATTAAAAATGAAATGAATTAATTAAATTAATTAAAAATTGATAATTAATGGAAAATTATCTCCTGAATTTTCTGGAATGCTTTTCAAAGAGATCATCTGAAGTTTTATTCTTTTTATCCTTTCCAGATGCTTCCCCCTCAGATTCATCCCTATAATGATTATAATTATCATAGTGAGAACTTGAATTACGTCCAGATCTTTTTCTTGATTCTCTAGGACTTCTATATTTATAATCTATCTCACCATCACCAGAGTATGACCTGGTATGATTTGCATCATAATGTGGGGAATTGGAACCATAATTTGGATTTCTTGAATTAGATCCCCTATAATTATCATTAAAATTCTCATTTTGCCTATAATCCCTTTGATTAAAGCTCTCATGACGATTATCATAATGATTGGAATTATTGTAATCATCTCTTAAAGGTCTAGAATCATGGAATCTTTGAGAATTATCATTATAATGGCTATCAGAGAAGTCATCATAGAATCTATCATCATAACCATCATAATTCATATCATAATTCCTGCCTTGCCCATTTTCATAGCCCCTATCATATCCCCTAGAGCCATAAGATTGATTATGATTATCTCTAAAGCGATTATCATTAGATGGTTTGAATTTAAGGTTATCTCCCATATCCTGCATAGCCTGATTTATAGTGGTATCAAACTCTGCATCAGATATATTTCCATAAACATCCTCATCATTCTTATTGCTTGAAAATGGATTGAATCTGGAAAGACCTTTGGACTTCTGTTCTGTCTTTGGAGCCTCTTGATTATAATCCTTAGCATATTGATTTCCACCTTGAATGTGGTCATTATAATCCCTTTGGGCATCTAAATTATTTTGATGGAATTCCTCATAATTATTTGCAAAGTATTTATCAGGATTTCTTGAATAGGAATCTTTAATAGCTCCTGAATACTGATGATGATGTGAATCAGGCCTTCTTCTTGAATCATATTGATTATTGAAATTATCCCTAGGAGCCCTGCTTTCTCTATAGTTCCTATCTCTTGAATAATTATCATAATCATAGCTACCATAATCATTATAACTATTATAATCATCAAAATAGGAATCATTGGAACCATAAGGAGAATTATAATTGGAATTATAATTTGAGTTATAATTTGGATTGTTTCTGGATTGTTTAGCTTGGCGTCTTATTTCTCTAAGTTGTCTTTTACGCTCTTTCGCATCGACCAATTCCAAATCATCCAAATCCTCCATACGCCTATAATGGCCAGGTTCCTGATTTGGCCTTATTGGATTGAAATTGGAATTAAAATCATCATCATAAAAATTGCGAGATCTTAAATGGGTTCCCCTTATATTCTCAAATATGATATCTTCAATCTTTTTAGGGCTGGAAACATCCTTCAATTCCAAATCCTTTCCATCATAAGCACTGTATAATGTTATAGTGCCTACTGAAAATATTTTTCCTAAAAGACTTTGGGAACGGCTAACATCCTGAATAGTGTTAAAAGGCATGTAGTTTTTCTTTTGCAATAGTATGCCCTTCTCAACAATCACTCTGCTTTCAGTGATTGTATACTTGATTGAAGTCCAGATTAAAAGCTTTAATATGATGTATAGCAATACAATCATTATTAAGATAAACACAGCTATTGCAAAATAACGTGTCATTGGAACTTTAGTTGATTCAATCAAATAGACATTCATGTTCCCAATGTATTGAATACCCGCAGAATACAAGAAAAATAAAAATCCGAGAACAAACATTGATATTAAAATTCCTTTTGAATAGACAAAAATATTAGGTTGTGCCTCATATAATATTTTTTCATGAAATTCTTCTTTTTTATCTTTACCAAACATTAGTTTATATTTATAATTTTTATTTTAAATATAGTTTATGTAAAAGAATAGGTTAAAATTGAATAAATCAAGAGAAAATAAGTTAGATAAACTTAAAAAAAGTGAAATAAATTAAAAGAATAATAATAAAAAATAAAAAAAGAAGAATAAAAATATAAAAAAATAAAAAAAGAAGAATTAAAAAAAGAAATAAAAATAATTTAAAAAAAATAAGAATAAAATGGCCTCAGATCGCCCATCATTCATCACGTATCAGAGCTCATAGGGTTCATCACAGGCCATTTAATGAGTATGAAAATATAAAAAATAGAATTAAAATAAATAAAAAAATTAAAAAAATGAAAAGTAAGTTCGAAATTATCCGAACATTACTCCGCCATTGTCATCTAATTGGCCTTCCTTATTTTTACCTAAAATCTTGTTAATAGCATCCTCAAAGTCTGCCATAATGATATGGTCTCTTTCTTCACGGATAGCAAACATACCTGCTTCTGTACAGATAGCCTTTAAGTCTGCACCAGCGAATCCTTCTGTAAGAGCTACAATATCATTTAAATCAATATCAGAAGACAAGTTCATTCTCTTGGTATGGATTTTGAGAATCTCAAGTCTTCCTTCTTCATTTGGAGCTGGAACTTCAATGAATCTGTCGAATCTTCCAGGTCTGAGCAATGCTGGGTCCAATATATCCGGTCTGTTGGTAGCACCAATGATACCAATATCCCCACGGGATTCAAATCCATCCAATTCTGCAAGCAATTGCATGAGAGTTCTTTGAACTTCTCTATCTCCACTGGTGGAACTTTTAAGTCTTTGTGCAGCCACTGCATCAAGCTCGTCAATGAAGATGATACTTGGTGCCTTTTCCTTAGCAAGCTCAAACACTTCTCTAACCATTCTTGCTCCTTCACCAATATATTTCTTTACGAATTCAGAAGCAACAACCTTAATGAATGTTGCATTTGTTTCGTTAGCCACTGCCTTAGCAAGCAAGGTCTTACCAGTTCCTGGAGGACCATACAATAGAATACCTTTAGGTGGGTCAATACCTACCTTTTCAAACAATTCAGGATGTTTTAAAGGTAATTCCACTGTTTCCTTAACTTCAATGATTTGATCATCCAAACCACCAATCACATCATAGGTTACATCAGGTTTGGTGTCAATTTCCATACCTGAAACATTTGCATCCTTTTCAGAAGGCAATACTTCAACAACACCAAAGGTTTGTTGATTTAAAGCTACTCTTGAACCTGGTTTCAATAATTTCTCATCCAAGAACTTTGAATAGTTAATGAGGAAACTTGGTCCAGTACTGCTTTTAACAGTCAATCTTGAATCATCAATGACTTCAGTAATGGTAGCCAATATAAGTGGAGGTGATCTGAATCTTTCAACTTCACCTCTTAATGATTTTAACTCTCTTTCTAAACGTATCTTTTCATTTTCAGTTAGAATCTTATCTTTTTCAAGCTTTCTAACCTTCCACATGAGATTACGTTTGGTTTTTGTATTTTCTGCTTTTAGCAAGTCTAGTTTTTTTTGAAGTTCTTCAACGGTTTTTGGCTCATCCACTTCATCTATTTTAGTGGGACTAGCGATATTTTGAACTTCATTTGGAGAATCTTCCATATTATACTCCTCCTTTAAGATTATGAATTATCAATATAATTTTCAATTAATTTTTAAATTTGTTTTAGAATACTCTAAGATATTCTAAATTAATTTTACAACAATTTTACATTTTAAGATAGATTTAGGATTATAATAATTGTTATATATTATAATTCTATTAAAATCTAAATATTCGTAGATTATAAAATAATTTATACATAGTAATATATAAAGTTTTTCTTAATTTTAGTAAGAAAAATAATTTCGAAAAATAGTTTCATGAAAAATTATCGAATCAATAGTAAAAAAATAGAACAATAATCATGAAAAAATGAAATTGAAAATATTGTAAAATACATTGTGAAAGGATTATTTCCTTTTGATCTTTACAATACTTCCTAATGTATTTGGACCTGATGCAGAACTTTTAAATGATTCCAAATCCATTTCATCATATTTTTCAATTATAGTGATGCCCAAAGTCTTTTCGAACTTTTTAGCTAATTTAATGTCAGGTTCCATCTTGCCAGATTCAATCCTGTTAATTACTGAAACCTTTTCATACATCTTAGCGCCTAATTCTTCTCTAGTCCAACCTTTAGATTCTCTAGCCTTTCTGATTAATACATTATAATCTTCAACCAATTCATCCATAGGTTCTTCTCTGCGTCTTCTTTGAACATTCTGTTTGTTTGCTTGAGGTCTTTGAGGATTTCCCTTTTTGTTTCTAGAAACAAATTTCCTCTCAAGAGGAGTGTCCTTTTGTACTCTACCAAATTTAGAACATTCCTTGCAAACTTCTAAAACTGAACCATCTATTTTTGTTCTTATAGGTCTGCCTTCTATAGGTTTACCACATATTTCACAATTCATGTTTAAATATATGATTTTTGAATTATATAATACTTTTTAAATAATTCTAATAAGGCATTTACCAAGTTAACTGAAAACTAGATAAGATAAGTGAAAAATAGACATTGAAATTGGGATTAGAAAATAAATTAAAATAGAAATAGCCATAAAATAGTAGAGAATATTAAAATAGAAATAGCCATAAAAAGTAGAAAAATTAAAAAAAGTAAAGGGATTATACTAATTTATTCACTCTTATTAGCTTTATAATCCTTCATTTGGGTTGATTGCTTTTTGCCAGAGTAATATCCTCTGAATACTTTTGCATCATTTAATGATCTATTTAAATCTTTATAATCTTCATAATCATTGCTGATTACAACAATATGAGCAGGGGGATGGATCTTTTTGATTTGAACAATTGCAGTTGCAGTGTCTTCCTTTATTCGAAATGCAGTAGCAACTTTTGATTTGGTTCTTAATGGAGCCTTTAAAATGTTTTCAACAATTTTATCTGCATATTTTGCATCAATCTTTTTAGGTTTTGTAGTTAAATTTAAATTCGCATGTCTTTCAACATCTGCAATTGCATTAAGAATTTTTGAATTGTTTTCTCCTCTAATTAATACCAAAGCCATATTATCCCTATAATCATATAATAAAAAAATAAAATAAATGATTTACATTATTTAAAAATCTATATATTAATTTATATTTTTTTATTTAAATATATTACTATTAAAAACTTATTAAATTAAAAAATAAACAATAAGACTTAAAATATTGAATAAAAACAAATAAAGATTTAAAAAAATTGAATAATAAATAATTATAATTAAATAAATAGAAAAATAGATAAAAAACAGTATAATTAATGAACAAAAAATTTAAAAAATAATTGTTATGAAGAAAAATGAAAAGTTAAAAAAATAAAAAAATAAAAATTGATTAAAAACCAATTTATGAAATACGGTCTCTGAATGATTTCAATAATCTTGTTCTAAATACAACTAAGACTATTAAAACAAACCCGATTGCTGTTTGAATAGAACCTAAAATAGTAAGCACTATGGAATTGATAGGCAAATTCCATGCAGGAGAAGTTCTACCATTAGGCAATGGATTATAATATACACCTACAGCACGGACATCAGGTTTAACGTTTAAATCGCTAGGCTCAACATAATCTACACCAACGATAAGACCATTATTGATACCCTTATTAATTGAACCCGCTATAGTCGATGCATTATAACCATACTTCTTAACTGATGCTTTTACTACCTCCCGGGTAATATCCGCCAGACCGGCTTTTTCACTTCCGTAAACTGAAACAGAAACAGAATCCTTGGATATTGTAATCTCATTAATCAAAACATCTGTAGCAGAACGTACTTCCAGTTCATGATTACAGATTGGACAGACATTATAGTTTTCCGCATCAGGGTATCCAGTAGCCCAACCACAGTCAAGACATACTTTAGAGTAATTTTCATCCATAGGATAACCTGTGGTGTTAACTTCTTTAGGTACGAACATGTCTCCAGTACTGATTAATGATACAAGGTTAACTGCACCTCCACCATATTTCTCACCAGAATCTCTAGCTACTTCTTCCATAGCTTTTCCAACGATATAGGTAGCAGGATATCCATCCCTAATCATTTTTCCGATGTTTACTGCAGTTTCTCTACGTACACGGTCTGCAGTACCCATCTTAGGGTTACCTTGACTGTTCCTTAAGTGAATAATAGCTCCTTTAGAGCCTTGTGGCAATTGCACTACACCACCTTCATGGTGGGTGATTCTGACTGTTCCATCATTATCCACCACTACAAGATATGCATTATAGTCCCCACCAATAGCTGCACCCATTGAAGGTCCACCAATAACAAGACGAATACCATCAAAACCGCTTGCTAAAGCAGCAGCCGCTGCTGGGCTGGAACCATGTTGCATAGCTCCAAGTGCATCAATAATCGCATAGTTCCTTTCTGTACCGTTACCTTCCCCCCCGGAAAGCATAGCATATCCATCATTCTTTGACATGATGAATGAAGATTGGAACATGTTGTTTGCAAAGGACATACTTCCTGCAGCAGCACCATTTGGGTCTTCACCGGTTGGATCAGTAATAACAATTACGTTACAAGTAGCTGAAGCAGCAGCCATTACTGAAAAGAGCATTAAAACTAAAAATATTAAACCTATGATTTTATAAGACTTTTTACTCAAATTTTAACCTCCTATCCAGCAATACTATAATTATAAACACTTGTTGATTTTTCTAGATTTGAATTATCAGCAGCTGTAGTCTTATTACCTGTAATATTAATGGTTGAGAAATCTTCAATAACAGTAACTGTAACAATACCAGTGTCTCTATTTACACTAACATCCGCACCAGCAATAGGGGCGATTTTTGTACCTGGAATTGTTGATCTTCGAACAAATTTCTCCGCATTTGCCTCGGCCTCAGTCACGGGCAGCTCCCGTATGGATGTCTTAAGGATATCTCCATCAATATAACTGCCTTCTCTTAAACCAGAGTTCTGAACATTATAACGAATACTGTCAATAGGAACTATATCATTTCCTTTAACGATAATACCTGCAATAGGTACACCTTCAGCGACTTCAGCAGAGGATGCATATGCTACATAGATAATCAATCTACCACAAACAATTAAGATAAAAGCTAATAATAGAATTATTAAAGTATCTCTCCTAATTTTAAAAAACATAACATGCCTCTATAAATATAAATTATTATTTAAAAAATTTTTAAAAAGCTTTTAAATAAATCTTTTTAAATAAATCTATAAATAATTAAGATTATATTAACTCTACAATTCAATAGAATCGTAAATAAAGTATAATATAAATATTTATTTAATTTACATATTATTAATAGTTATCTATAAAAAGAGTTTGTACAATTATAGAAAGAGTTAAAATAAGTTAATATAAGAAAAGAAAATAGAAAATAAAATAAAGAAAATGAAAATAATAAAAAAATAGAAAAAGTAATTAGAAATTACATTTTAGTCATTAAATCCATGATTGAAAATGGGTCTCCTTCTTTTCTAACTCTTGGAGCTCCACCAAATGCGACCATAGCATGTTTCTTAAAGTCTTCATTAGCTTTTTTAGAAACTTCACCAAAAATCATCTTATAAGCTTCACATTGTGGATCTACAGCTCTTGGAGATTGGGTTGCCACTATTCCATTATATGGGCATCCTCCTCTGCAGAATTTAATGAACTTGCAATCTGCACAGTCCTCATCAACAAAATTCTTGAATTCCATTAGTTTTTCCCATGCCTCAGATTTCTCCAAGTCTTCCATGGAAGGCTCATCGTATACATTTCCCATTACGTATTCATCCATTCCAACAAAACGATAGCAAGGGTAAATTGAACCGTCATGACCTACAGCAAGAGTAGTACCCATACAATCATTAAAAGTACATAAAGTTCCCACTCTTCTAAGACTGCTTTTTGCAATATGATCCAAGTCCATTATAACAAACTTATCCAAGTCGTACAAGTACTTATCTAACCAATCGATTAACAGTTTTCCATGTTCCTCTTGAGGAAGTGCCCATGGATCTGCATTATCCCCACGCAAGGACGGCAAAGCAGCATGAATTTTTAAGTTCAATCCATTTTGCTTAAAGAAATCATAAATCTCATCGGAGAAATCCTTGGAATATGAAGTGAAAGTGCAAACAAAGTTGATTTGTATGCCATTATCAGTAGCTAATTTAACTGATTTCATAGTTTTATCAAAGTATCCTTCACCTCTTTGATAATCATTAATCTCTTTAGGACCATCAATACTTGTACTGATAGCTATATTATATTTTGAGAATAATTTAGCCATATCTTCATCTAAAAGCCATAAATTACTTTGTAGGGAAAAACCTTCAGTTTCATGAGTGGTTGCATCATTAAGCAATGGAAGTGCCTTTTCATAGAATTCATAACCTGCAAGCAATGGCTCTCCACCATGGAAAGTAAAATGTACAGGTTCATCCCTGAAATTAGCTAGCCATTTGACAATTTGATTTATAACATCAATATCCATTAATTCTGCATTTTCTTCAGAACCCCAACAATAGGCACAGTTAGATGGGCATCCTAAAGTTGGTATGATCATTACATGAAAAGTCATTTAATCCCTCAAAAAATAAATTTAAAAAGATATAGCAAATGAAAGCACTTGCTTTTATCCTTTAAAGAAATATTACAATTTTTTATTTAATTCACCTATGAGGTCTTTTTTAATTGTTTCCTCTTCTGATTTTTCCACATCATTACCAGTTTCAAAAACATATCCGCAATTGTCACATTTAAATTCCTTTAATTCAGCATGTGCATGATGATTATCAATGAATCTCCTGTGAGCAGTCTTATCAGTAGAACCGCATTTAGGACATTTTGCAATTAAATCTTCAAATTTCATTTTTATCTCTCCTTAATTTTTAAAAATAAAATTATATTTTATTATTATAATATTGTTTGTCATTATTAATATAATTTAATTAATTTAAATAATTTAGATAATTCAATTAATTTAAATAATTTAATGATTTTAAATAATTAATTAATTTAGATATTCAATTATTTATTTTTCATATAGGTTTTCCCTAAAAAAACATACCAAGATTTGTAAAATTTAATCATAACTTAAATCCAAAAGATTATATAATCTTTTACTAAATAAATATTATAAAAGATTATAAATAATTTTATATACTTATAAAAGATATATTTAATATATTATTATTCTACTTAATAAGGTAAACATTATGACATTAGAACTTTTGAAAAAAGGAACAAGCGAAAATTTTTTATTAAGACAATTAATTAAAAAGAATTTTACTTCCAAATATAAAGATTCAGTACTGGGAATTCTTTGGAGTTTTCTAAATCCTTTAATACAAATGGCTATTTTAACAGCAATATTTTCTACAATATTTGCTAAAAGTATTGAAAATTTCCCAGTTTACTTTATGGCAGGAAGATGTACTCTTGACTTTTTCAATGCAGGTACAAAATCCGCAATGACTTCAATAAAAAGGAATAGAAGCATTTTACAAAAAATTTATGTTCCTAGATACATATTTGCTTTAGGTAACATTTGCTCTGAATTTCTTAATTTCCTAATGTCATTGATAGTAATGATAGCAATTATGATCGCTACAAAATCCCCTTTTTATTTTATGTCCCTATTTGCAATAATCCCTATTGCAACTTTATTTATATTAATTACAGGGGTAGGGTTAATTTTAGCAATTGTATGTACCAAATTTACTGATATGGAATACTTATACAAGATTTTTACAAGTTTACTTACTTATGCCTGTGCAATATTTTACCCAATGAGCATCGTCCCACAACCAGTTAGAGGATATATGGAACTTAACCCTATTTATGGTATTATTGCACAATTTAGAGAATTTATAATGTTTGGAAGATTCCCTTCACAAAAAATAATGATTACTACTTTTGTTTTCTCTATAGTAATATTCATTATAGGAATCATCTTATTCAGAAAGTATCAAGATAAGCTTACTCTAGAACTCTAAACATTGAAATTTTAATAATTATAATCATGGAGAGATAATATGAACAAAGAAAAAGAAAAAGAAAAAGATAATGCATTAAAAAGAATTATCAATTTTTTTAAGAATATTATCTCACCTAAAAAAGAAGAAAAACTTTTAGAAAGCAGTGCTGAGGATAATGTCTCAATTGAATTAAGACATGTATCCTTAAGTTTTAAAATAGGCAATGATAAGATTGATAACCTAAAGGAATATGTCATTAGGACATTAAATAGGACTAAAGAGAAAAAAACTATTTTTAAAGCTACTGATGACGTGTCATTTAAAATCTATAAAGGTGAAAAAATCGGAATTATAGGTTTTAATGGTGCTGGAAAAAGTACTTTACTTAAAATTATTTCTGGAGTATACACTCCTGATGAAGGAGAAGTAATCATTAATGGAAACATAGCTCCTCTTTTATCATTAGGGGCAGGATTTGATAAAAACTATTCTGGAAGAGAGAATATTTTCTTAAATGGAGCAATCCTCGGATATGATGAAGAATTTCTAAAATCAAAATATGATGAAATACTTGAATTTTCAGAACTTGGAGAATTTATCAATCTTCCTGTAAAAAATTATTCTTCTGGAATGCTATCAAAACTTGGATTTTCAATAGCAACAATTGTTGATCCGGATATTCTAATTCTTGATGAAGTTCTTGGTGTTGGAGACATTAATTTTAAAAAGAAAAGTAAAGAAAAAATTAAATCATTGATGGAATCAAATACAACAGTTTTACTTGTTTCACATTCAATTAAAGAGATTAGAAACATATGCGATAAGGCAATTTGGATTGATAAAGGAAAAGTAGTGGATATTGGTGAAGTAAATTCTGTTTGTGACAAATATGAAGAAGCTGCAAAAAATGCAAGCAAAGAAAAAACCAAAAAACTGAAACCTAAACGTTTCTAATTTTTTTAGTTTATTCATAAAAAGATTTCATTTAGCTTATTTTTTAAGCTAAATCTTTTTTTATTATCAAAAAATTAATTAATTTTAAATTTATTATAACACCCCTATTTTTTATTATTCGAAAAAATTAATTAATTTTAAATTTATTATAACACCCCTATTTTTTATTATTCGAAAAAATTAATTAATTTTAAATTTATTATACACCCCTATTTTTTATTATTCGAAAAAATTAATTAATTTTAAATTTATTATACACCCCTATTTTTTATTATTCGAAAAAATTAATTATCTTAAATTTTTTTGGGAATCTATTTTTTCTTTCAAAATAATTAAATTATTTAAAAAAAAAGAATGAATCAACTATCTTTTAAATGTTCTGAGAACTTTATCTTTAGTTATATTGAATAAAACACCTACTCCATGAGTTATAGGGTCTTTAGTTGATCCATCAACATCATAACGAACTGTAATAGGAACTTCAACTATTTTTAAACCGGCTTCTGCAGCATCAACAAGCATTTCACTTTCAATTCCAAAACCAGTATCTTTAAATCTGAAACAATCTTTAGCGCTTGAAGAAAATGCTCTGAAACCACTTTGAGAATCTGTGATCTTAATTCCTGCAGAGATGTTGGTTGCAATATCCAAAACCTTTTGTCCAACTCTCCTATATGCAGGAGTGTTTTCCTCAGGGCCATTCATATACCGGCTACCATTAACCAAATCCACACCATCTTCAATAATTGGCATTATCAAATCAGGAATCTCATCAGGATTATGCTGACCGTCACCATCAATTGTAACAATGATAGAATCATCATCCACAGCTTTAAAACCTGATTTCAATGCTTCACCCTTGCCTAAATTAATGCTATGGCTAATCACACGAGCCCCTGCTCCAATAGCTACTTCAGCAGTCTTATCACTGCTTCCATCATTAACAACAATAACCTCATCTACATGCCTTAAAGTTCCACCTATGACATCAGGTAAAGCATCTTCCTCATTGTAAGCCGGTATGATAGCCACTATCCTTTCCATTTTATCACTTAAAAATGTATTAATTAAAAAATTAAAAAAATAGTAAAAAAATTTGATTATAAAATTGAGATTAAGAATTAATCTTCAATCCTATAATACCATTTCATCCATTCAACAGTTCTTCTGATTCCTTCTTTAGGATCAACTTTAGGATCATGTTTTAAGTCACGGATAGCTTTAGAAAAGTCAATAGTTTTGACTTTAGTGGTGAAAGCTTCAGCAGGAGTGTAAGTCACTAATGAATCATCAATTCCTACAGCTTCTAAAACTAAGTCAGAATACTCTTCAATAGTCATTTCCCATTCCTGTTTGCTTCCAACATTGTAGACTTCCCCTGGAATGAAATTATCAACTATATTTGCAAAGGTATTTGCAGTATCTTCAACATAATCAATAATTCTTTTATGACCTTTATGAACAGAATAAGGTAATCCATGAAGTGCTTTATAAATGAAAATAGGAATGAAGCCTTTGTAAGGAGAATAAGCTTCATGAGGACCGTAACAATTTACAGGACGAACTCTTACAGTTTCAGTTCCAAACATGGTTGCAGAGTTCATGCACATCAATTCTCCAGCCCATTTGGAAATAGCATAATCATTCATTTGATAGGTATCCTTAATCGGCCTGTTTTCCATAACATCTTCAGTCATGATTCCTTCATAATCACCATAAACTTCTGCAGATGAAAATGAAATCATTCTAAATCCTAATTTCTCTTGAAGACGGATCATGTTCTTTAAACCTATTACATTGGTTTCCCAAAGGTTTTCATAATATCCTTCACCATTCCATCTTCCATATTCTGCAGCTAAGTTGTAAACATAATCAAACTTTTCATTATCATCAAAGATTCTTTCCATTTGACGATAGTTACGAATATCTCCTCTTACATAGTCAGAATAAGAATCAGAGTATAAATCCGCCTCATCCTCATGATGCAATAAATCAACAGATAAAACTTCATGTCCTCTATTTCTAAGTTCATTTACAAGATTAGTTCCTATAAATCCGCTTCCACCAGTAACCATAATTCTTTGAGTTTCCATAAAAAACACCTTTAACAATAAATATTATAAAATTCCAATTCAAATAAACAAAAAACTAAATGTCATTTTTCTCTAAGCTTTTAGGTTTTTTACCTCTTACCCTTTCAAAAAATCCTAATTCATCAAATTCATTTAAAGTGTATTTCATCTCAGCCAATTTTGTATACGCTATGTCCAAACGGTTTTCCAAAAAGAATGTCCTTTGATTCTGACGAATCCGTGATTTCCTCAAGTCTCTTTCCAGATTAGCAATTTCATAATTGGCATCATTCAATTCTTTAGTCAATTTATTAATCAATTCATTTAATTTTTCATTATCCTCCCTTTCAGACTTAAGATATCTTCTAAGTACATCTACCCTATGATTCAATTTTTTAGTCTCTAGAGCCAACTCTTCAATATCATATTGTCTTACTTCCAATTCCAATGATTCAAAATGCATTATATCCCTTGAAAGATTTTCTCTTTCAATGGCAAAATGCTCTATCCTATCTTCATAAGATTCACACCTTTCCTTAAGAATACGGTTTTCCTTGCGATAATTGGAAAGTTGTATCTTTAATTCTTCAATCTCTTCCTGAGGACTTTTTTCATTAATCATTGAATCACTTTAATTAAGGATATCTTAAATAAATTAATTAAAAAATTTATCCAATATTAAAAAAATATTGAAATAAAAATTATCCAATATTACTAAAATTCATTCAATAAACAATTACATAATTTCATTCTTTATGAAATTTAAAATATCTTCTTTAGCTTTTTCATCTTCTAAAGCAAATTTTAAAGAAGTTTTTAACCAATCAATACGATTACCAATATCATAAGATTGGCCTTTAAATACTTGACCATAAATTTCATCTAATTTAGACAATGCATCAGTCAATTGAATTTCTCCACCATAACCTGGCTCTACATTCTCAATGCAATCAAAAATATCAGGAGTGAGAACATATCTTCCCATAATTGCCAAATTACTTGGTGCAACTCTTAAAGGTGGCTTTTCAACCAATTTATCGATTTTATAGATATTAGGTTCAATCTCTTCACCACCAATAATACCATATCTTTCTACCTTTTCATCAGGAACCTCTTCTAATGCAATAACTGATTTGCCATATTTTTCATAGATATCAATTAATTGCTTTGTGCATGGGACAGCATCTTTAGTGATTGTATCCCCTAACATAACTACAAAAGGATCATTTCCAATATGTTTTTTTGCACAATAAATAGCATCTCCAAGACCTTTTTGCTTTTTTTGTCTTATGAAATGAATATCTGCCAATTCGGAGATATATTCAATTTCCTTTAAAAAATCCTCTTTGCCTTTAGTTTTTAAATGATGTTCCAATTCAAAGGATCTGTCAAAATGATCCTCAATTGACCTTTTACCTTTACCTGTAACAATTAATATATCGTCTACACCAGAGTTTACGGATTCCTCTATTACATATTGAATGGTTGGTTTATCATAAACAGGCAACATTTCTTTTGGTTGAGCTTTAGTGGCAGGCAAGAATCTTGTTCCTAAACCTGCTGCTGGAATTACTGCCTTCATCATTACACCTCAAATAAATTAGAATTTAAAATTCTTAAACATTAAAGAATTTATATATTATTAATTTTATTAATAAAAATATATAAATATGATGAAAAAATAGCATTTTAAAAAAATAAGCAATCATATTAATGCAAAATTAATAATGAAAAGAATAAAAAGAATAAAAAGAATTAAAATAGTCATGAATAATTATAAAAATGGTGCAGGGGACGGGAATCGAACCCGCGAAGGGACTAACCCACTAGGCCCTCAACCTAGCGCCTTTGACCGCTCGACCACCCCTGCATTAAAAATAGAATAAAATTAACCATATTAATAATACAGTACTATATAATATATTTATTATCTTATTTAAATCTTACTACAAAATAAAAGAAAAAATAAGATTATAGTTAATATAATATTATATTAACCTCCATAGATTCACCATTAGCCAAATCCTTAATCAAATCCCTATTTAAATCAATAGCTGCCTTATTAGATTTTATCATTAAGGTTCTAGAGCATACAAAAGTGCTTTTTCTGCAAACGATATCTGTTGGATGAGACAGGGTTAAATCATGATGACCATAGCCCTCTATAGTATCAGATGCATTGGGAGTCTTTAATTCGACTATGACTTTAGTATCATCATTAGCCAGCTTTTCCTTGAATTCATCAGGAAAATCCTCCATTGACTTGTCAATATCCAATCCGATAATGCAATCTCCAGCAAGGCTCAAGTCCTTATCCTTTGTTATTTCAAATGTGGATTTATGCAAAGACAATACGTTTTCATGTCCCTTTGCCATAATCTTAAAATTCATAATAAGAGTTATGCAAATTATTTTATAAAAATATTTTTAAAAAACCAAATCCAAATAGATATATGAAAACTAATAAATATATTGAATTATCATAAAATGGAGCTTCAAATGATATTAAATACTGGCTTAAGAACAGACATTCCTGGATTTTTTAGCGAATGGTTCTATAATAGGATAGATGATGGATTCGTTTATGTAAGGAATCCATATGCAAAGAACCAAATATATTCCTATAGATTAGATCCGGAACTTATAGATTGCATAATCTTCTGTACTAAAAATCCAAAGCCAATGTTTGAAAATCTTGAAAAGATAGACAAATTCAATCAGTATTGGCATATAACAATCACTCCTTATGAAAAGGAGATAGAGCCAAATATCCCTCCAATGAATGATGTTTTAGAAAGCTTCAAATACCTTTCTAAAAAATTAGGAAAGGAAAATGTGACATTAAGGTATGATCCAATCTTCATCAATGAGAAATACACTTTGGAAAAGCACATTGAATCATTTGAATATATAATAAATTCATTATCAGATTATACAACTGAAGCAATCATAAGCTTTATTGACCTATATGAAAAGACAAAACGAAATTTTCCTAAAGCCAAAGAAGTGACTAAAGACGAAAGATTAAAGATAGGGAAAGAATTTGCTCGAATAGGAAATGAAAATAACATAAGAATTAAAACATGCGTAGAAGGAACTGAATTAGACAAATTCGGCATAGATTCAAGCGGCTGCATGACAAAAGAGGTAATTGAAAGGGCAATAAATAAAAATCTGAATATTCCTAAACAAAAGGCAAGAAATGGAGAGTGCTATTGCCTTTTGAATAATGATATAGGGGAATACAACACATGTGGTCATGGTTGCCTATACTGCTATGCAAATTCAAATAAGAGATTGGTTAAAAGAAACTTGAAACTTCATGATCCAAAATCTCCGATTCTAATAGGAGAAATCAAGGAAGATGACATCATTAAAGAGATGAATCAAAAAAGTCTTATAATAAATGACAGCACTAGACAAACAAAATTATTCTAAAAATAAAAAATCAATAAGGGGATTATTATGAATGAATACATTGCATATTGCGGATTGGATTGTGAGAGCTGTGAAGCTCGCATAGCAACAGTGAATGATGATAATGAACTACGTGAAAAAGTTTCAAAGCTTTGGAGCGAATTAAATGAAGTGAAAATAAGTCCAGAAATGATCAATTGTGTAGGTTGTCGTATCGATGGAGTGAAAACTCCCTTCTGTGATTCAATCTGCCCTATAAGGAAATGCGCTTCAGCAAGAAAATATGAAACATGTGCAGATTGCGTGGAACTTGGTGAATGTGAAAAAGTTGGAATGATTCATAAAAACAATAGTGATGCACTAAAAAATTTAAAAAACCTAAAATAGCTAAACATGTACACATAATAATTTATGGACAAAAACATTCCATTAATTTAAAAAAAATAACGATTAATATTATTAAAAATAAAATTAAAAGTTGTTAAATTATGAAAGGAACATATTGTTTAATCATATCTATGAAAAAAAGTGAGAAACTTGACATAGGACATCTACATAACATGCATAATCAGCAATGAATTCATTAGTTCCCCGCCTAAACAGGCACTTATCAGATGAGAAGAAGATGCACTGGCATATCGATTACCTCTTGAAAAGCCCCGATTGCCATATCCGAGACATTTTATTCAATATTTCAGAGGAAAGAATCGAATGCGACCTTGCAGAATCCATATCAAAAGACGGAGAGGAAATTCCAGGCTTTGGATGCTCAGACTGTAGCTGCAGTTCACATTTGATTTATTTTAAAAGAAAAAGAGATGCTTTAGCAAGCACTAGAAATGCTTATGAAAAAATCGATAAGGATTATCACAACTTAAGCTATTTAAAAAAAAAGCATAAAGTAAAATAAAAAAAAGCAAAAATAAAAAGAAATTGTTATGTGAAAAAGCACATAACATCAATCATAATCTATTTTCTACGTCTTAACGGCATGCCAAATAATATAACTAAAACAGCCACCAATGCAAATAGAGGATTACCTGTAGCATTTGCTACTCCTACATTTTTTGAAATATTTGCTATCTTCTTTGGAGTATCCTTTTCAGGAGTTTCATCCTCAGGAGTCTCATTTACTTCAGTTTGATTAGTGCTGTTGGTCTCATTTGTAATATCAGATCCTGCAATAGCTGTATTGACTTTCACACCGGCAGTCAATGCTTCAAATACGATATCAAAACTTGCGGTCTCTCCAGGAGCAAGTTCTCCATTGTAAGTCCATGTGTCAACACCATCAAAGGTCCATTTACCGGACTCATCTATGAAACTATCATATTTCAAGCCATCAGAATACGAATTATCCTTAACATAAACTCCAGTGAGATTGCAGTCACCAGTGTTAGTTAACAATATGGTAAAACTGATTTTTTCACCAACCTTGACTGTTTTATTATTGCTGATTTTCTCCACAGTCAAATTAGGTGCATAAGCAGTCAGATTAGTGGTATTGTTGGCAAGAACAATTCCATCAACACCTGCTGAAACATTATTCTCCAAAGTTCCATTATTCAAAACTTTAAAGAACAAAATAATGGATGCTGTTTGATCTTGTTCCAATGGATCCAATAATACCCATGTATTGCTATCGTCGTCATATTTCCAATTTCCCACATCTGCTTTCCAGCCATTGTATTCAAGATTGTCACTGTAGTTTTTATCGCTGATGAATGCATTGTTGATAATGGTTTCACCAGTATTTGTTACATTCACGCGGAATTCCACAATATCTCCGACATAAGGAGTCTTGTTGAGACATTCCTTGCTTACAGATTCATTATAATCCTTATAAGTCACCTTGAACAATATGAAATTCTGAACTGCAGATGGAGTCACCATGGTTGAGAATTCATAGTATATGAAAGTACCATTCTCAAGCTGTCTGCATGTGCCATTGTCTTTTACTCTGAATCCGGCATCATATAAATCCACTATTGATTTAACAGTTGTGCTGGAGGAAGATCTGAAGTCCTCGTCAGTAAATTTCCATACAAAACTGCGTAAATTATAAGCCTCATTTTCAGGATAATATTTGAATACGAGTATTTTAAGATAATCGCTGACATCCTCTCCTGAAATGCTGTTTCTTATAATAGACATGTCATTATTTTCCACACCACGAAGGGATTCAAGGAAGCCTTTTTCAATACAAAGACCAGTATAGCCATCTTCAGTTTCAATATATGCTATTTCTTCATTTGAATCATAATAACGGTCAAATTTCAACAGATTGCCTAAAGACTTGACTTCCTTATTTTCATCAGGAATCTCTGTACCCTCTAAAGCAAGAGTGTTTAATGCATAAACATCATTTCCCTCGACATTGGCTGTGTTGCCTGAGAAAGTGGAATCTGAAATCTTACCATTTACTGTATAAAGCGCACCTCCAAAAGAGCCGTTTGCCTTGTTATTAGTAAATGTTGATGCCCTGATATTTGGAGCGTTGAGACTTAAAGCGCCTCCGTAATTCTTCGCAGTATTTCCATCAAATTTGGAATTATTAACTGTAACATTGTTTGCAGTATATTTCCATTCTTGTCCTTGAAAGATACCGCTGATAGCACTTATGGCTCCGCCATTGTAACGGGTTGCTGCATTGTCAATAAAGACATCATTATCTATAAGAGCATTGCTTGCATCAATAAGGATTGCACCAGCCGCTTCGGCATGGTTTTCCTTGAAAGTGCTGTCCCTTATAACAACATTGTCTTTATATATTGCTATAGCCCCACCTCTAGTAGCGGAGTTCTTATTGAAAGTGTTGTTTTCAAATATACAATCCGCTTGAATGATGGCTATGGCACCACCTTCACCGTTACCTACCTTATTATTATTAAAAGTACAGTTGGCAATAGTGGTTTTTTTAGCTGCAACAAGAATAGCACCGCCGAACTGATTAGCATAATTGTCATTGAATGTGCAATTGAAAATTGTAATGTTTGAACCTGAAAGTGTTTGAATAGCTCCTCCCATAGAAGAGATTCCCTCTTTATCAGCCACATTACCATTGAATGTACAATTTGCAATTAATCCATTGCTGCCAGACCAGCGTACTGCGCCAGCATATGTAGCACTACTATCTGAAACAGTACAATTATTCATTACACCGTTAGATCCAGACCATACAAGAGCTCCGCCATAATTATGAGTACAATTAACGATATTCAAATCGTTCAGTATGAAATTTTTAGCGGAGATCTGCATATATGATTGATTATTTCCATTTATTGTATGTCCGTTACCATTAATAGTCAATGTCTTGCCTATAGAAAGAAAACTGTCCCCTTCGGAAAATATGTAGTCCTTGTCCAATTCAATTACATTTTCACTTGTAGAGCTTATAAGATTTTTTAAATCAGTGAATGTTCCGCTGTCCCCATCAGATAGTTTATCGGAATAATCATCACTGCCAATAGCATCTGATGAAGCTTGTTCATCATCGCTTGCTTCTGCAATAGCTTGGCTTTCACAAAGACCTAAGTTATTTTCATCTAAGACATCAACATTATCAATAGCACATGAATTTTCTGTATCAATATTTGCTGAGATTGCATCACTGAAATCAGAGCTGTCTGCTGCGCAAACAGATCCAATGGATACAATGAATACAAGCAATATTAATACTTTGTTAATTTTATTTTTAAGAATAATATCACCTTTGAATTTTTATTAAATATCTCTTTAATAAAAAAATCAGGACAATATCAATGAAAAAATAAAATAATTCATGTGTTTAATAAATAATTATTAAACTAAATACAAAATGAAAATTTTATTTATAATCATTAAATTCCTATTTCTTATCTAGGATATAGGAAGAACACTAAAAATAATTTTAATATTCTCCTTTCTATTCCTGAAAGAATATGATTATAAACGTTACCCATTAATTTTTAAAAAAAATTAATAATTTAAAAGATTAATAATTTAAAAGATTAATAATTTACAAGATTAATAATTTAAAAAATTAACGAGCAATTTAAAGTCTATTCAAAGCAGTATATAAAATTAACTAAAATTTGGATAACCTAAAAATTATAGTTTAAATCAAAATAAACACTATTTTAGCAATTTAAAAAAAAAGCGTTATTAAAAATTTTTTATAAAAAAGTAATGAAATAGATGATTATAAGTAAAAAAGTAATAAAGTCCAGAACAAAATTAAAAAAATTAGAAAAAGATAAAATTAAAAAAATTAGATTAGATCAAGAGTAAAATCAATCCAGAAAAGACTTGAAAAAGTCTTCAAATTCATCATTGTCCATTGGCTCTGGTATGGAATAATTCTCATTTTCAAATATGTCATCAGCCAGCCCATAATAAGCTTCAGCCTCAACAGAATCCGAAGCATACTCCACCACTGTTTTTGCATCCAATTCGCTTCTTTGAATCAAATTGCTTCGCTCTATTATTCCTATGACCTTGGTTCCGATTTTTTCAGCAAATGACTCCACAATCTCTATTTCATTATCTGTTCCACGGCGATTGCAGATTATTCCTCCAAGGTTGCCCTTGAGCTTGTTTATTCCCTTTGTGATATTATTTGCAGCATACAAAGACATGTACTCTCCTGAAGATACAATGAATACCTCATCTGCATAATCCTCTCTTAATGGAACTGAAAAGCCTCCGCAGACAACATCTCCAAGCACATCATAAAGTATGACATCAAACTGCTCGTCAAATGCATGAAGCTGTTCCAAACGTTTCATGGCAACGATGACTCCACGGCCTGCACATCCTACACCAGGCTCCGGTCCTCCGCTTTCCACACATTTGATGCCGTTGAAGCCTTCATATACAAGGTCTCCTAGCTCAGGCTTCTTATTGTCTTTTAAAGTGTCGATGATAGTTGATATCCTCCTGCCGCAGAGAGTCCTTGTAGTGTCTGCCTTTGGATCGCATCCAATAACCATGACCTTCTTTCCTGCCCTGCTGTATGCGGCGGCAATATTGGCTACTGTGGTACT
>NZ_CACZTX010000015.1 GCF_902784195.1 uncultured Methanobrevibacter sp. | reverse complement strand
ACTTTCCATGGCAGATGATTCCGTTATAGACAGCTTTAAAAAACTGACAGATGCCATTCACAAGGAAAACTGTTTTGCAATAGCCCAATTGAATCATGCTAGGCCTCAATCAATTGCATATGACAAGTCAAGTATAAACAATATGACAAAAGAGGATATTGAAAAAGTCAAAAATGATTTTATAAATGCCTCAATAAGAACCAAAAAAGCGGGATTCGATGGTGTTGAAATCCATGCCGCTCATGAATACCTATTAAATCATTTTTATTCCCCTCTCACAAACAAAAGAACTGATGAATATGGAGGAAATCTTGAAAATCGCTTGAGATTGGCTAATGAAATCATTCAGGAAGTTCGAAGGTCCGTAGGTGAAGACTACATTGTAGCCATTCGTTTTGGTGCTTATGATTATTGGGAAGGGGGAAGCGAATTAGATGAAATTCCAATAGCTGTCAGATCTTTCATAGATTCTGGAGTGGATTTGATTGACATTAGCGGTGGCCTTTGCAGATTTCAAAATCCATATAGCAAGGAGCCAGGATACTTTAAGGAAATTAGCAAAATAGCTAAGGAAGCATCTTCTGTTCCAGTGATCCTTACTGGAGGTGTGAAAAAAGCAAGAGATACTGAAAATCTGCTGAAAGAGGGATATTGTGACCTTATTGGCATTGGCAGGGCTATGATAATGGATGCTGAATGGTCTAAAAAGGCATTGAAATCATTGGAAAATATGCAATGAGATATTGTATTCCTTATTTTATAACTAATAGTTTATATAACTTGAAAAATATAATTATATTATTATATAAAAAATTATCAAAATTTATAAAAAAATTTGGTATAAATTTGATAAAAATTTAACATAAAATTTGATTATTAAGATTACTTAATCATAATTACAATGTTTTAAAAGAAAGTAAGGTGTTTTAATGAATATCCTTGAAAAATTAAATGCAATTAAAAATCAAGAAATTACTGCAAAGGAAAATGTAGAAGCTTACATTAAGGTTATTGAAGAAAAGAACGATGACATTAACGCTTTTCTTGAATTAAATAAGGAAGAAGCTATCGCTAAAGCAGAAGAGATTGATGCTAAAATAAAGGCTGGCGAAGAAGTCGGAGCTCTTGCTGGTTTAGTGTTTGGTATTAAAGCTAACATAAATGTGGAAGACTTTATCATATCTGCTGCATCCAAGACCTTAGAGGATTATATCGGAAGCTATGATGCAACTGTAGTTAAGAAAATCAAGGCTGAAGATGGAATCATCATAGGAATCAACAACATGGATGAATTTGCAGCAGGAAGTTCAACTGAAACCTCATACTATGGAGCTGTAAACAACCCAGCTGCACCTGGAAGAATCCCTGGTGGTTCAAGTGGAGGAAGTGCAGCAGCAGTTGCAGCGGAAATGTGTGACATTGCAATCGGTTCCGATACTGGTGGATCTATCAGAAACCCATCTTCCCACTGTGGAGTGCTTGGTATGAAACCTACTTACGGTGCAGTTTCAAGACAAGGATTGCTTGACTTGTCAATGAGTTTAGACCAAATCGGTCCAATGGCTCGTGACATCACTGGAATTACCCTTGCTTTAGACACTATTGTCGGATACGACCCTACCGAATGTACCACATTGAAATGGGACGCTCCAAACTTCACTGAAATAGCCGAGTCTGTCAAGGATGCTGAAAAGCCATTGGCAGGAATGAAAATAGCTACCTGTAAGCAGTTCAAGGAAGTCACCAATGATGAAATCAATGCAATCATTGATGAATCCGTTGCAAAGCTAGAGGAGTTAGGTGCAGAAGTAGTGGAATTGAGTTTCAACTACATTGACATTTGTCTTCCTACCTACTACCTCATCAACTATGTTGAATTCTTCTCTGCAACCAGAAAATACGATGGAAGAAAATACGGTTCAAGAATCGAAGAGGTTTGTGGTGAGGAAGTTCTCAGAAGAATCCAAATGGGTTCATACATTTCACAAAAGGAATTCAGCGGCAAATACTATCAAAAAGCGCTTCAAGCAAGGACAGTCATTAGAAATGAAATCAATGAAATGCTTGAAGGCGTTGACTTGATTGTAGGTCCAACCGTACCTAAATTACCACACAAATTAGGTGAAAAGTTAGAGCCTATGGAAATGTATGCATACGATGTGCTTACCGTAATCGCTAACTTGGCAGGTATTCCAGCTGCAAGCGTAAAGGCTGGTGAAGTTGATGGCATTCCTGTAGGATTGCAATTGCAGGCAAAACCTCAAGACGATGCAAAAATCGTTCAGGCAATGGCTGCATTTGAGTATGCTAAATAATTTTAAAAAATAGCTATTTCTAGCTATTCCCTTACTTTTTTTATTTTTTTAATGTTTAACTGATTTTTACTTTTTTTATAATATAATGAGGATTTGAAATGACAGAGAATTCATCAAACAAACCTAATAATTCCAAAAAGAGAAACAGGAACAATTCCAGCAATTCCAATAAGAAGCTAATAAAGGAAATCAGCAAGCTAAAGGAAGAGCTTGAAATCAGGAATGAGGAAATTCAGGAATTGGAATATGAATTGTCCTTGAAGGATGAAAAGATAGATGACATCAGAAACGATTTGGAATTGAAGAATGTGGAAATCGATGAATACAGTCAGAAGATAGATGAAAAGGATCAAAAGATCACCAATCTCAACAACACTCTCATCAAATACAAGTTTGAAAAGGAAAAGCTTGACTTGAAGCTAAAGAATGAAATCAACTATGAAAAGTCAAGAATGAAAGAGATGGATGATTTGGAGAAAAAGATCAATGAGAAAATAGCTATCATTGATGACAAGCAGGATCAAATCAATTATCTCAGAAGCCTAATCAATGACTATAAGGAACAGGTAAAAAGCAATACTGACAACTTGGAATTGCAGCTTAAGAAGATAACAAGAACATATGACAATCTCCTCTCTCAAAAGGATTCAATCATAGAAAAGCAAGACAAGACAATTGAGGAAATGATCGATTCTGCTAAGCAATTGGCTAAGGACAATAATGCTACAATAACCAGTCTTGAATTGCAGATCGGCAATTATAGAGAGCTATTGAAAAAGTATGAAAATTAATTTGCTTATTTTTAAAAAATAGATAGATAAAACAATAGCTATGATTTCAATAATAAAAAATAGAAAAATAGTAAATTTGAAATTTACTATTAAATTTCATTTATGGAATAAATAAACGAAGGGAGTATATTAAACCTTATTTATAGAATTAATAAACGAAGGGAGTGACTATCCTAAACCTTATTTATAGAATTAATAAACGAAGGGAGCGTTAACTCATAATACCCCTCTTCGTAATTCAAGTTCAAGTCATCTGGATTGGATATATAGTTTCCACATTCAGCGCATCTATACCCGTTTCCTGATGAATAAACAGCTTCGCTTCCACAGTATGGACATGTTTCAGCACCATCATAACTATCATAAGAGCTTGAATGACTATGACTGGAGCTGGAACTTGAAGAAGAGCTTGAAGATTTTTTAGCCCTTTCTTGAGCTTCCCTTTGAGCTTTTTCCTTTTGTGCCTTCAAATCTTCGAGATGACTTTTTACACTGAATACATAATGGTCATACTCAGCGCCAATGAGCAATCCATTTCCATTTTTATCGCAACGCTCAAACATACTGTATAAGTCTGAATCTGAAATGGTGAATTCTGAATTATGGTCATAGTATTTCACTTCATCAAAACTCAAACCGCCATTTCCATCAAGGTCCAAGTCTACAAAATCAGTGTAATCGGTTGGTGTTTCCTCTGTATATGAATCCCATGGAATTCCAAGTATTGCATGGCCTAAAAGAGTGATTATCATTAGAATCAAATAAACTGCACAGCATCCGACTATAATTCTTTTGATGATGTTCATTTCATTAAATTGATTTATCAAATCTTCTATACCTGACATAAAATCCCTTTTTTTACATATTAAATACTGAATAATATTATGTTTATTGTTTAATTAATAGTTAATATACTGGGGCCAATAACTCCATATATCCTTCCCAATATCCTAATTCCAAATCGTCTGGATTGTAAATGTTACTGCCACATTCAGCACATCTGTAATGCCCTCCGGTTTCATATACTGATTCACTTCCACAGTATGGACAGGTCAAGACATATCCTTCTGAACTATCAAATTCCTTGTTGTTGAGACTATTTGTCGCTTTGGAATTTCCTGAACTGTAATCACGGCCATGGCTGGAACTTGAAGATGAGGAAGATGATGAATATTTATACTCATCATTGTTGGAACTGGTGTCTTCAGAAGACTCTCCATAACTTACTACATCATCCCCAAAAAGATCAAATTCATGACCTTTCAAATAACCGTTATGATTAAGATCAGCACCCTCAAAGAATCTTTTAAGTGTTGAATTATCTAAATAAATCCAGTTCACTTCTGTAATTTCTTCAAAGGTTACCTTGCCATCGGCATTTGAGTCCAAATAATTAAAATCATCAGGATAGTATGTTCCAAAACTTTCAGCAAATCCGGCGTAAATTAATGCAGCTGCTAAAAAGAGAACAAATAGAACTATAGGTACATAGCAACAGCAGACCTTTAATTTATTCGGTTCTTTATTATTTGCTTGATTGCTTGTTTGATTAGAAGAATAATTTAAAGAATTATCAGTTGTTGAGGCACTTGAAGAGGTGGAACTATTATAAGTGCCTAATTTTGCACCACAATCAGCACAAAAAATAGCCTCATCAACGTTTTCCTTTCCACAATGAACACATTTTTTCATATTTCCCCCTCAATATAAAATTTAGCTATTCAATGATTAAAAAAAAAAGTAAATTATTAAATCAAATTGTTAAATATCGATAGTTAAAGTAACTTCATCCCCATCTTTGAAATTGTATTTGTCCCTTAACTTGTCCTTGGATATGAATTCCAAATAATTCTCATCATGAGTTGTCTTGTCTGGAAATACAATAGCTCCTTCTATGTCCTTGTTTAAATGAGCTCGAATATACCTTACTGCACCGAATCCTTGATCTGGCTTTATAAGATTCTTGCAGCTATTTTTCATTAATCGTATATCCTCAAGCTTATCCTCTTCTACAATGAGGTTCAAGGTTCCAGGAAATGGAGTGAATCCGCATTTTTCCCTAAATTGATTCTTATAGAAATCCTGGCCTAAAAAATATGCTGCCTTTCCCAATCCTGTTGTAACTATTCCTGTAATTTCCATTATAATCCCTAATCAAGTATATATAAAATTAATTTTTTTGATAAATAATTAAATTGATGTATGAATAAGTAAACTGATAAATAAATAAAAATTAAAATCAAAGTGATCTTAACTGAACAAACGAATCCCTATCACTGGAAACATAATTTCTGATTGAAGTGCTGTTTCTATTCTCAAACTCTACCATTCCATCCTTTCCATCAAAGGTGAATGTGAGATTTCCATTTTTAACGTCATCATAATCAAATGTGCACATGATCTTTCCATCATATGAAATTGAATAGCTTGAATCATTTTCAAAGTTTCCAACTGAAGACAAGATGGATTCGTTATCTAAAGTCAAATTGAAGAATGTTGCATTAGTGGATTTTGGACTGATGTCAAATTCAACGAATCCTTCCATTACATCGCTTAAGTTATTGAATTGAATATTATGCTTTACTGTTATGCCTTGGAAAACTTCTGTCAAGCGACTGTTTGGTATGACTTCACCATCAGAGAGATCCAATCCACGTTTAACCCTTGATGGCAATCTGAATCTGTCTCCACTATCCCCCTCTTTTGTGCCGTTTATAAAGTATGATTTTCCATCAATAATCATCGTATCGTTTTCGGTCATTTCCAATGTGCTTAAGGCATCTGCAGGAACTCTTAAAATATCTGTTTCATTCTCTAAAGCGCTGTCAATGGTATATGGCCCTCTAACAGAAATGGTTTGCTGGTTATGGTCAGATGGAGCATAAACAAAGTTCCTTGAAGTAAGCTCTACAGAGATTTTACCGTCATCAAAGCTTGCTGCAGATAAGAATGTGGAAAGCATTAAAATTAAAATCAATCCTGCGACAATCAATGGGAAATGCATTCTTACAAATGATTGCAATGACGCCCGAGTATTGCTTTTCTTTAGAATAGGTATGGACCTTCTAATGATACGCAAGAAATAAAATACAGTCAGAACAACACCGATAAATGCAACAAATACAGAGATTAAAACAGGTATGAATGGTACAAAGAATATCATGAAAAGCCCTAAAATGATTAAGGACAATCCCATAATGGCCATTCTAATATAGTTTCCCAATTTGTCCATCATAGTGACACGGCCGTATTCCACAGCTCTGTCAATAATTGTTCTGACAACTTCATTAGCCATCTTGTTTAAATCGGCAAGTGGGGACATGTCATGACTAATGTCTCCAATATCAACTTCCAAAATCTTTATTCCGTGAACATCAGCATCAAGTACAATACCAACATCCACACCGTAATCCTTTTCAAATCTTATTTTATTCAATGCAGAACGCTTACCTGCAAACTGACCACTTAAAGGCTGTTCATAATTAAGTTCAGGGAAGAAGAATCCTAAAAGAGGCTTTGCAGTAAGCTCGGTTACACGACCGCTTTCCCTTGCAAACTTGGTTTTGGTAATGTCAGTCTGGTCCTCTAATATCGGCCTGATGATTTTATCTATCTTTTCTGAAGTGAAGTTAGAAATGTCTGCATCAATAAATGCTACAATATTTCCATGAGAGTTTTTAAAACCTGTTTTAATAGCTGAACCTTTACCTTCATTCATTATGTGGCTTATTACAGTAGCTCCAGCGCTTTCAGCCTCTTCAACAGTTCTGTCAGTGGATCCATCATCAACTACTATAACTTCAGTCACATATGATAGCTTGCGAGCTACGCTTACCACTTTAGCGACAGTAGCCTCTTCATTGTATGCAGGAATAACAATGGAAACTGATTTATCAGAACCCTTAGTTGTTTTGATTGAAGCAAGCAAAAACACTAAAATCACTACTAGCCAAGACACATTTTCACCTCTTAAACATTAATTTTATTTAAATCCCATAGAAATTCAAAATAGTATAATATATTTATTATGTTTTAAGAATGTATAAATCTTATTATTTTTTTAAAAAATTAGAGGAATAAGTTCGTAGCCCATGAAATGAAAAGATTAAAAATAGGTGTGAAAAAAGTAAGAAAAAATATTAAAAACTAATAATAAAAGAAAAAAGAAAGTTATCACAAAAATGTGATAACCCTTATATCAACTAGAGTCCGAAGAATACGTATAATGCGAATATGATAACCATTATCCACATAATTGGGCTGAACTCTTTAGCTTTACCGGTAGCAATGGATGCAATTGCGTAAGTGACGAATCCCCATGCGATACCTAAGGAAATGGAGTAGGTTAAAAGCATCATGATGATTGTCATGAATACGGAAGCAGCTACAACCATGTTGTCCCAGTCTACTTCTTTTAATTGTACGATCATTAAGATACCTACAATTACTAATGCTGCAGCAGTTACAGAAGAAGTAAACAATGCTAAAACGGTAGGAGCAAAGATAAGTGCGAGTAAGAAGAAGATACCGGTGAATACAGCGGTTAATCCAGTTCTACCACCAAGACCAATACCGGTTGCACTTTCTACGTATGCGGTTAAGGTTGAAGTACCTAAAATAGCACCAATGATTCCACTGATTGCGTCCCCAAGGAAAGCTTTGTCAATACCATCAGCGTTACCCTCTTCATCAACGAATCCACATTGATTTGCTAAAGGAATCAAGGTTCCAGTAGTATCAAAGAAAGTCACGAATAATAAAGAGAACAAGATCATGATTAAGTTAGGGATGTTAGAGAATAATTGGGTGAAGCCTTTTGCAAATGCTCCAACTACAGAAGTATCAAAACTAAATGATACGAATTCTGCAGGAATTGCAGGCATAATAGGATCTCCAGCACCGAAACCAGCTAAAGTAAAGATTACACCTAAAATTGCAGTTATCACTAAACCAAGGAATACAGCTGCAGGTACTTTCTTAATGTATAAGATTAAGGTAAGTAAAATACCAATTACTGCTAAAAGTGCAGGAGCGGATAAGATGGAACCCATACCTACTAAAGTAGCAGGGTCAGCTACGATAATTCCAGCACCTTTCAATCCGATAAATGCTAAGAAGAAACCAATACCAGCACCAATTGCCAATTTTAAGTCAAATGGAAGTGCGTTAAGAATAGCTTCCCTTAAACCGGAAATGGTAATTAATAAAAAGATTATACTTGAAACGAATACAGCTGCAAGTGCAGTTTCCCAAGTGTTACCCATAGTTAAAATGATTGTATAGGTAAACAATGCATTCATACCCATACCAGGAGCAAGACCAACAGGGTACTTGGAAATAAGACCCATGATGATACAAGAGACCCCTGAAGCAAGAGCAGTTGCGAAAAATACTCCTGTTGCAGGCATTCCACCTTCAGCAAGCATGTTAGGGTTTACACCTAAAATGTAAGCCATTGCTAAAAAGGTGGTTAAACCAGCAAGTAACTCAGTTTTTAGATCAGTATTATTTTCATCTAATTTAAAAAATTTGTTTAACATAAAACACCTCAAGTATGAAAACTAAAAAAGAGATAAAGTTTTCTACATAAATTATTTTTATTATTAATATTTATTAAGTTTTTGATATTTTTGTAATAACTTCATCAAAAATTTAAAAGAGTATGAAAAAATGAGAGAATTAATAAATGAAATAATAAAAAAATTATCTCCAGTGACATAAAACTAAAAATAGAATAAAAAAATGAAAAATTATTATTTTTTCATCTTTTTAATGAGTTGTTTTGGAATTCTAAGGGGTTTGGTGATTTTCCAACTAAGAGAGTTTAGAATTTCCTTATTTTTATTTTTGGATTTCTTTAAATCTTTTTTAAGTTTTTTATTTTCCTTCCTTAAATCCTTATTATCCTTTTTAAGTTTTTCCAAATCAGCTAATATTTTTTGATAGTGAGAAATTAATTCCTCTCTTAATTCATTAGCTTTTTCTTGTGAAAAAGGACATACGTAAAATGAATTATCTTTAAAGAATGCTATTTGAGAATCATTCATAAAATAATTTATTGTACCAGATAATGAAGGACTGTTTCTGAAAACAATATTATTGTTTATTTTTATCTTCTTATTATTTTCATCATAAATCAAATATAAGTCTATTTTAGATTCTTCATCTTTTTCTATTGGAATTTTTAAATCAAAATAATGCTTAAATTGCCAATTAATACCTAATATTCGTTTAACCTTTGAATTAGTAGAGAAATCTTTACATTCTTCTTTAAAAACTTTTGTTGTTCCATCTGATGTTGTTTTAATAGCTTCAAGACTCAATACACTATTATCACATAAACTAGTAAAGGTTCCTAATAAATTTAAAATCCCTTGATTCAGGTCTAAATTATCTATATAAAACCTATGATTATGTAAATTATTAATAGTAAAATCTGCAGTTTTTAAAATAATCTTAGAATTATTTTCAACTATATCAATATGAAAATCTTGATGATTTTTCAAATACATTAAAAAATACCTAACTATTCTCTTTCTGATAATTCGAGAATCTTTAATAACACTATCATCAACATGATTTAAAATTTCATAGAAAGTTTCCCAAAACTCATTAATCTCATCTTTTTTGAAGCATTCTGGAAAATCAGAAATTCCATGAAACCATTGAACATTATATGCCACAACATATTGAATAAACAAAGGAACATGCCCTAATTTTTCTTTGGAATGTTCAATTAAATTAATATCAAGATTTTTTAATGAATGTGTAAAAAACTTTTCATTCTGTTTATAATTGTCAATAGTTGAAGTAGAATCTAATCTTTTTCTATAGTGATAAGCACATGAACTTATTACACCAATTTTCTTTTTCATTAATAATATTTTATTGACCATTAATGCATCATATCCTGCGATTAATTCCGTATTAAATTCGAAATTTTTTAATACTTCACTTTTTACAAATGAGGACGCAATAGATAATTGTGGGTAATATGGTTCTTTAACTAAATCTATAACTCTTGTAGAATCAAATTTATAATTTAAATTATGTCCTCCTGTTCTCCTTTCAAAAAACATGAGCGGAATTGAAACCAAATCAATTTCATTATAATGCTTTTCAAAAAAATCATATACTTCAAAAAGTGCATTTGAACTTAAACAGTCATCACTATCTAAAAAACTAACATATTTACCATTTAAATGTTTCAATCCAAAATTAAATGCACTTGCTTGGCCTCCGTTTGATTTGGAAAAAACTTTAATATTATTTGGATATTTCTCTTGATACTTCAATGCTATCTCTTTTGAATTGTCTGGACTTCCATCATCCACTATAACTAATTCTATATTTTCCTCAAAACCAATAGATTGATTTATTAAAGAGTCTATTGACTCAGCAAGATATTTTTCAACATTATAAATTGGCATCAAAACAGAAAATTTGAATTCATAAGCCATTAACAACACCACAAAAATAAAATTTTTTACTATACTCCTATTGATTAATCTCTTTTAATAAATTGTTTAAAGCTTCTAATAGGTTTGGTTATCCTCCAACTAAGTGAATTTAAAATGTCATTATTTTTCTTTTTGGATTTATCCAGATCTTTTTTGAGTTTTTTATTCTCAGTGACTAATCCATCTATCTTTTTATTTAATTTATTTATTTTATTTTCATAATTATAGATTTCAACCTTTAACTCATATTCCTCAATGGAATCGGAACTTAAAATAGAATTAGCTTTAAACAAAAGAGTTTTAGTTAAATAATCATTATTTAAATCAACACCAGATAATTCTTTTTTTGCCAAGTCAAAATAATCATTGGATCTTCCACGAATTTGGTAAACAATCTGATCTATCTTTAAAAAATCAAATTCTTTTTTCAAATCATCATACAATCCTTCATATTTTAAAAAATCTTCAACTATGTTTATAATACAAAAAATATCTTTATATGATTTTAAACGTGAATTTGAAATGGAATTAGGATTATCTACCCTATAATGATAAAGAAATTCTGGAAGAAAAGAAATTTTAGATGCCTTTAAAACAGTCATTATATGAAATGGGACATCATTATGGTTTAAATTAACTGGGAATTTGATATTATCATGTTTATCTAAAAAGTCTTTTTTATATAACTTAAACCAAGGGGCTGAAGCTCCTTTAAAAGCATATTGCTTATAATCCTTATAGTTAAATGTGAAGTTATTATAATCCACATCTAAAAATTTTTTATCTAAATCAATATTGCAGTGCTTTAAGAAAACATTTTCATTATAATTATCAAAATAAAAAATCACCATGTCTGAATCATTGTTTACAGCATTGGAATAGACCTTTTCCAAACAATCCTCAACAGCATAATCATCTGCATCAAAAAAGTAAATATAATCCCCAGAAGCTTTTTCTAAAGCATTGTTTCTTGCAACACTTGCTCCTTGATTTTCCTGGGTGTAAACTTTAAGACGGGTGTCCTGTTTTGAAAGTTCCTTTAATATATTCAAAGAATCATCAGTTGATCCATCATCGACACAAATAATTTCAATATCATTAAATGATTGATTTAAAATGCTTCTGATAGACTCTTCAAGATAGTCTTCACAATTGTAAACTGGAACAATGACTGAAATTTTAACCATAGCTTTCACAACACTAATTCACTAATAATCAAATGATATTAATTTAATTAATTTAATTCTAATTTTGAATATATATAAATCTTATTACAAAATTAAAAATTTATTGATATATGCGAAATTGCTTTTAATTTTTAAATGTTAATTAAATATTATATATTAGTAAATTTAAATATAAATATAATGTAAAATTATCTTGTAATTTATCACATCTTGAGAATGGAAAGAGGAGAAATTAAATGATTCCAAAAGTAATGATAATTCTTGGAAGTGCTTCCGATAAGGAAATAGCTATTAAATCAATAAAGATATTGGAAAAACTTCAAATCCCCTATAGCTTAAAAGTGGCTTCTGCACATAGAACCCATGACAAGGTTAAAAGACTCGTTATGGATGCAACCAACCTAGGTGTAGAGGTTTTCATAGGAATTGCAGGCCTTGCTGCACATTTGCCTGGCGCAATAGCTGCATACACTCATAGGCCAGTTATTGGAGTACCTGTTGATGGTGCAATTGGAGGTCTTGATGCACTGTATGCTTGCGTGCAAATGCCGTTCCCTACAGCAGTGACAACTGTTGGAATAAACAGAGGGGACAATGCTGCAATACTTGCTGGAGAAATCATAGCAAGCTATGATAAGGAAGTGGCCGAAAGAATCTCTGCATTGCGTGTAGAATACCAAAAAAAGGTAGAAGCTGGTGAAAAGGAGCTTATTGAAAGTCTTGAAGGTGAATTCTTCCAAAAAGACTTTTTAGCTGAAGAGGAATATGAAAAAATTGAATTTGAAGAATTGGACGACACTCCAGATGTGATGATACTTGCAGGAAGCTATTCTGATATGGAAATAGCTAAAAATGTAGCTATTCTACTTGAAAGAATGCAAATTAAATACAAATTAGATTATATTTCTCCAATCAGACATGCAAAAGACTTTGAATCCTATATGAGCAAAAGAAACAATGCTAAATTGTTCATTGCCATAAGCGGTTTGTCTGCACTTGTGGCAGGATCTGTTGTTGCATTAACTGAAAAACCTGTTATTGGAGTGCCATGTTCCAAAAAGCTAGATGGCCAAGACGCTCTCTTGACTATGGCAAATATGCCTCCAGGAGTGCCTGTTGGAACAGTTGGAATAGACAATGGAAGAAATGCAGCAATCGTAGCAGGAGAAATCCTTGCAATATCAAATAAGCAAATTGAAGAAAACTTAAAATGGATTAAATACAAAAATGCTGACTTATAATGAATTTAATGAAATCATATAAATTAATTAAAACAAAACACTGACTAAAATTTTGAGATGGTGATTTTTATGACTAAAGATATTATTAACGTGATTCAAATTGATGAGGAACTTGATGCTGAGTATGAAGCAGCTAAAGTACTTCGGAAATATCCTAAAGAAACTGTAATGCTAAACAACATAAAAGGTTATGATATTCCAGTTGTCTCTGGAATCTGTAATACAAGAGAGAAAATAGCCCAATCTCTTGGCTGCCAAGTTGATGAAATCCTATATAAGATAATTGATGGAATGAACAATCCAACTCCTGTAAGCAAGTTTATAGACTTGGTGGATGAATACGATAGCAAAAGAGTGGATTTAGGCAAGATTCCAATCCTTACCCATTACAAACGTGATGGAGGAGCATATATTACTGCTGGTGTTGTATTTGCAAGAGACCCTGAAACAGGCATTCAAAATGCTTCTATTCACAGAATGCTGGTTCTTGACAAGAACAAATTGGCAATCCGTATCGTGCCAAGGAACCTATACACCTATTTCCAAAAGGCAAAGGATATGGGAAAGGATTTGGATATTTCAATAGCTATTGGAATGGAACCTGCCATTCTTCTTGCATGTACCACATCAATACCAATAGATGCAGATGAGATGGAAGTGGCTAACAGATTTAAAAACGGCGAATTGGAATTAGTTACCTGTAAAAATGGAATCAATGTGCCTGAAGCTGACATAATATTTGAAGGTAAAATATTGATTGATGAAACTGCTCCTGAAGGTCCATTCGTGGATTTGACAGACACTTATGATTATGTGAGAGAGGAACCTGTAATAAAACTCTCAAAAATGTACATCAAAAAGGAAAATCCAATGTACCATGCAATTTTGCCAGCTGGATTTGAACATAAATTGCTTCAGGGCATGCCACAGGAACCAAGAATATTCAATGCAGTGAAAAATACCGTTCCTACCGTTCAGAATGTTGTTCTTACAGAGGGAGGTTGCTGTTGGTTGCATGCAGCCGTTTCAATTAAAAAGCAAACTGAAGGTGATGGTAAAAATATCATTATGGCTGCACTTGCTGCACATCCATCATTGAAGCATGTTGTTGTGGTTGATGAGGATGTTGATATCTTTGATCCTCAAGACATTGAATATGCAATAGCTACACGTGTAAAAGGTGATGATGATATAATCATTGTACCTAAAGCAAGAGGTTCTTCATTAGATCCTAAAGCTTCTGAAATTGATGGAACAACCACTAAAGTAGGTGTAGATGCTACAAAATCAATTTTAGAGCCTGAAAAATTTGAGAGAGTTAGCTTTAGTGAATAAGACATGGTATAATATTATTGATATTTTAGGTGATTTTATGGATAATGTAGGTATTATAGGAGCTGGAAGCCTAGGGACAGCTCTAGCTCAAATAGTAGCTCAAAATGCAGATAATGTATTTCTTTTTCTTAGAAGGGAAGAATTAGCTAATACAATTAATACAACCGGCATTAATAACGAATACTATCCCAATGTCAAATTGGAAAAAAATATAATTGCTACTGTCGATTATAATGATTTGAAAGGATGTAAAATAATATTTTTATCCATTCCTTCATCTGCATTTAGAACAACATTGTCTGAAATAAGAGATTATATAGATGAAGATGCAATTCTTGTCTCTACCGCAAAAGGTATTGAATATCCCTCATTGAAAACTATGGGAAACTTAATTGAAGAATACTTTAACGATGAATATGTTTCATTATCTGGACCTAACTTTGCATCAGAAATTGTTTTAAATCTTGCAACTGTTTCTAACATCGCATCAAAAAACAAAGAAAATGCTATGAAAGTAAAAGGGCTTTTATCAACCCCACAATTTAAAGTCAAGATTTTAGACGATGTTATTGGTCTTGAAATATGCGGGGTTGTAAAAAATATCAATGCAATAGCTAATGGAATATGTGAAGGAATGAACATTAATGAAAATGCAAGATATGCTATTTTGACAAAAGGATTTGAAGAAACTAGAAAAATTATTGAAAGCGTTGGAGGAAATCCTTCTACATCAGGAGAGTACTGTGGATTTGGAGATCTTGTGCTGACTTCAACTTCAAGTGAAAGCAGAAACCATACACTTGGCATGTTATACGGCCAAAGGATAATTGTTGATGAGAAGGCTAGTGGAATTGTATTTGAAGGAAAAAACTCAATTATGGCCATAAAAGACATTTGTAAAAAAACTAATACAAAAAGCGTGATAGTTGACTTTGTATATGATATAATTGTTAATCAAATCCCTCCTAAAATAGCTTTCAAGGATTTATGGGAGAATATTGAGAATTAAAATCAACGGACTGCATTGAATTGAAAAAATGAAAATGAGGCTTACTATCAATCATTTACTAAAAGAGGTTTTACTATGAAAAAAATTATTACCTATGGTACATTCGACATGTTTCACCAAGGACATTATAATATTTTGAAAAGAGCAAAAGATTATGGAGATTATCTAATTGTTGGTGTCACTGGAGAAAACTATGATATTGGAAGAGGAAAACTAAGCGTTCATGATACTCTTGCAACAAGAATTGAAAATGTAAAAAATACCGGATTAGTAGACGAAATCATAGTTGAAGAATATCTTGGACAGAAAATTGGAGACATCATCAAATATGACATAGATTCTTTTGTAATAGGAGATGATTGGGTTGGTAAATTCGATCATTTGTCTAGATATTGCAATATGGTCTATTTAGAAAGAACAAAAGGCATTTCAAGTACAAAACTTAGAGAAGAAACATTTGAAAAATATGACATAGGTATAATCACTGATGAAATAGACGATAATGAATTAGTGAAAGAAGCAAAATTGGTAAATGGATTTGAAGTGAAAAATGTTTATTGTGACAGTGAAAAGACCTTGAACGGTTTCCAGGAAAAGTACAACATTGAAAATGTTTTTGATGATTATGGTAAAATGATTGAAGCCTCAGATATTGTTTTCGTTCGTTGCAGCATTGAAAAAAGATTCAATTATATTCGTCAAGCATTAGAAGCCGGAAAACATGTTATTTATGACTCCCCTGCAACATTTAAATCTAGTGAATTAGAGGAACTATTGAATTTGTCAAAAGAAAAAAACGTTATCCTAATGGAAAACATAAAAATGGTTCATATTTATGTATTTAATCAATTATTGTGGATGACACAAGGGGGATTGATTGGAGATATCTTAAGTTTCAATTGTTCCATTTCAAAAAATGATGAAAGCCGTTCCAACTTATTCTATGATTTAAGTGCATTAAGTTTACTTCCTATGTTAAAGATCATGGGCCAAAACTATGAAAAAGCTGATTTCAAAGTTACAAAAGATGGTGAAGAAATTGAATTTGCTTCAATGAACTTTGTATACCCAAATGGAAGAGCTGTAATTAATGTAGGAAATGTAGTCCGTGTAGATAACCAATTAGAAATTATTGGAACAAAAGGAACTATCCGTATGAGAGGAAATTGGTGGAGAAGTAAAAACTTCAGTCTTCACAAGCCTGGAGAAATCGATGCGGAATTATATAATACAAACTTTGAAGGAAACGGATTTAAATATTTGATTAAAGCAATGTCAACTATGTTAAAAAATAATAGTATTGATTCAATGGGTGTATTTGAAGACGAATCCTTAAAAATTGTTGAAATTTTAGAACAGGTTAAAAAAACTGATGATAATACCTTATAATTCCTTAAAAATTGTTGAAAAAATAAAATAACTTAAAAAAACTGATGATAATACCTTTTAATGAATCATTAGAATTATAAAAAATAAAGGAAATTTAAAAATTTAAATCATGACATTGATGATTGTTTAAATAGGAGAAATTATTGATGAATGCTTTACATGAAAACTTGTTTAAGCTCTTGATTGAGTTAGATGATATTTGCAGTGAAAATGATATCGATTATTGTCTAGCTGGAGGAACAGCATTAGGAGCGATTAGAAATCAATGCTTCCTACCATGGGATGATGATATAGATTTATACATTACACGGGATAATTGGATTAAATTACGTGATTTGGTTAGTGAAAATCCAGAAATATTACCTGAAAACAGAAATTTAGTATGTATAGAAAATGCTCCATATCATAGAAATCCAATTGTTCGTTATGTTGATACAAGCAAAACAACAATTTATCCAGCACAATCAATATCTGCGAAAACATGTGGAGATCAAATTGAATTCTTTATATTAGATCCAATTCCAAATCCTGAAGATGGGCAGAAAGAGCATTTGAATCAAATGAGAGCATTTTTAGAAATTCTTTCACCTTACTTTATGGTTTGTAAAAGCCTTCCATTAGAAGAATATGCAGCCCATAGAGACTTAGTTTTAAGCTATTACAAAAAAATTGATAAAAAAGGGTATTCAGAAGTAATGGACAAATTATACGATGAATTATATAATTACCCTATAGAAAAAGCAGACACTCTCTGTTTACGTTGGGGTATTCGTACATTGCTTCATAAAACAAAATTTTATAGAGAAAAACGTTATGAGGAATTGGAAGGGAGGAAATTCCCAGTAGCTTATGAATTGGAACATGCATTAAGGACAGATTATGGGGACACTTGGATGTATATTCCGGAAGGTGAAGGAAAATTATCTCATAATCCATTAGTGGAAGACCCAAATCGTTCATTTGAAGATTTTACAAGTATTTATCTTCAATTCATCAATCAAGATAAAGTGGTTCATGCTTATGAAATGAATAAGCGCAACAATTTAAAATTGTGGATTCCTAGAAGAAAAGTTGAACTGGAAAAAGCTAGAATGAAGGGAATCATAGCGAAAAAGGAAATAGATAAAAAAATTGAATTCAATGATTATGATTTAAATCAGCTATTAAAAGATGAGGAATATGAAATATTGGATGATCTTTTTGGCAGTTATTATTCAATTCAATTAAATCAAAACTGTAGAAAATATAATTTTCTAATAGATATTGATAAAGAGCTGATTAAAATAGCTCTCCTAAATAAAATTAAGCAAGGGCAATATTATACAGCAAGGAATATAATAAATATTCTTGAAGTGAATTTCGAACTTGATGATGATTTCAAGCATTTGAAAGAAATGTGTATATTTTGCAAAAAATTATCCATTGCAATCTATGACGATTATGATATTGATGCAATAGAAAACTTATTGAATGATGTTGTAGAGGATTGTGAAAACCTAGTTGATACATATAGAGCAAGATTATGGTTAAATATTAAAAAAGCAGAAAATAATACTGATTATGAAAAGGTTATCTCAAAAGGAAGTGAAATGCTAATAGACTATCCAAAAGATGGTGAGATAATGGCTTATATAGCTGAAGCGTATTATCATTTAGGTAATGTGGAAAAAGCAACAGAAATCTATGATGAAGCAGTACACCATACAAGAAATGGATTTGTTTGGCAATATGCAAAACGATATGTTGGTATTGATAGAATGGCGGAGGAAGAAATTGATGTTGACTAGACGAGAGATACAAATCAAATTACTTCGTAAACTCAATGAACTTTGTGAAAAAGCGGATGTTAAATATGTATTGCACGGTCATGGAGCGTTTCTAGCATATTTTGGAGAGCCAATTGAAAATTTAGCATCATTAGAAGTGATGATGTGTCAAGGAGATGCTGAAAAAGTAGCTGATTTGCTGGATGATGATGATTTCTATTTTGAAGATTTCAGAACAAATCCTAAGTTTGACAAACACTTTATGATGTTAGGATATAAAGACTCATTAGACTTGAAAGGAAAAGAAGTTGATTTTAGAAAGTCCAGACATATTGAAAACAATTGTATTCATATCAATATTCGTTTTATAGAACATCCCGCTCGAAAAGGAACCGGTAAAAAACTGAAATTTAAACGTAGATTATGGAAACTCAGATATTTGGATTTGGAAACAAATCACCTATGGTATTTGAACTACAGCAAAAAAGCGTTGAATGGATTTTATCATATTACCGGAAACAAACGTTCCATTAATAGAAGATATAATGTTAAAAAAGAAAATTTTTCAATTTGGACATGGGATGAAATAAAAAATTATCCTCTTGTGAAAATGGCTGGAACAAAAGCTATAGACTCTAATTTATTTGATAAAATAATCAAAAAAGATATAGAAGGTATTCCAGCATATATTTTTGAAGATTTTAATCGTTACGCTGAATTTTATTACGGAAAAGAATGGCGTGATAAAAAATGGAAAGGACCCACAGGATTTACAAGCAGCATAATTAATTGGGAAGAATTTTCAAATGATCCTGAAATTCAAGAGTCTTTAGATAAGATGCAAATGCTTTATGAGGAAATTTATTCCAGAAGCCCAATAGCAAAAAGACATAAAACCGTTATTAGAGACATGAAAAGGCATGTTAAACAAAGTGGACGAGTTATCCATACACGTGAAGAGTTTATCGGGCAAAAAGAAGATATCTTGAAACTATATGATAATAAAAACATTGAAAAATTAACCTTAATTTTAAAACCATTAATGGAAGCACAAGAACATGGAATCCGTGTAGGATATACTTTTTCAGTTGATGAAGACATTGATGAGATTCTAGATTGGTATTTGAGAGAAACTGACAGAAAAGAATTAGCTGATAAAATTAAAAAACAGAGGATTGATATTTAATTTAATTATCTGATTAACTAATTTCCTAAATTAATTAATTAATTATTAAAATTTAATTAATTAATAGCTAAAATTGAATAGAATTAATAAATTTAATAAAATAAGCAAGGGCATTAATCTGTAGGAGGAATCGTATGTATTATATAAATAAAAATGTGGAGGATTTATTTAGAATTTTTGATCAAAATTCAAGAGATGGATATATTCGTATGGACTTAAACGAAAATCCTGTTGGATTATCACAAGAGTTTATTGATGAAGTCCTTTCAAAAGTTACACCAGAGTTCGTTGCAAAATATCCTGAACAACTGGAATTCACTACAAAACTAGCAGAATTCATTGGTGTTGAAATAGAAAACATTTGTTTAGTGAATGGTTCTGCTGAAGGTATTCGTTATGTTATACAGGCATATAGTAGGCCTGGAGGAAAAGTCTTATCAGTGACTCCATCATATGCAATGTATGATGTCTACTGTGAAATGTATGGAAGAGAAAGCGTGCATGTCGAGTATGACGAAAATTTAAATATGGATGTTGATGATATCATAAATGCAATAAGCGATGATATTGATTTGGTAATCATATTAAACCCAAATAATCCAGTTGGTGATGTTTACTCCTATGAAGAAGCAGATAGAATTTTAGAAGCTTGTAAAAAACATGAATGTACCTTATTGATTGATGAAGCATATTTCTATTTCTATCCAAATTCATTTATCAAATATGCATTAGAAAATGATCACGTATTATTAACAAGAACATTTTCAAAGGTATTTTCCTTAGCAGGTGGCCGTTTAGGCTATGTTGTCGGCCAACCTAAAGAAATAGCTACTGTACAAAAATTATGCACCCCTCATAATGTGAATGCATTTGGAATGTTATTTGCTCAATCAATTATGGAAAAAGAAGGTATGATTGATGAATTGGTAGAAAAGCAATTAACCGGTAAACAACATTTAATTGATACCTTAATTGAAAAAGGATATACTGTAAGTGCTAAGGAAGGAAACTTTATATTTATTAAACCCAAAAAAGTGGATGCTTCTGAAATCGTTGAAAGAATGAAAGAAGAAAAGAAAATTTTAATAAAAGTATACAAGGATGTTCCTGACTTAGGAGATTGCTTACGTGTTTCTATTGGAGAAAGTGAGGTTATGGACATATTCATTGAAGCATTAGAAGATATTGATCAATAAAAAGTATATAATTTAATTTACAATTCTATTTAGAAAATACAAGGATATTTACGATTAATTAAAAATAAATAATGTTAATATTAAATTAAAACTAAGTGAATTATTTTTGTTGAATTAAAAAAAGGGATAAAAGGAATGATTTGAATGAAGATTTGTATTGTCGGAGCAGGTAATATTGGTTTAGTATTAGCTAGTACAATAGCTCTACTTAAAAAACATGAAGTTGTAATATACACTCATAAGGAATTTGATGTTTCTAAATTAGTATTTGAAGATGTTGAAAATGGGAAAGAATACACAAATCTTGATATTAAAATAGAAACTGATCTAAAAAAAGCTTTAGATAATGCAAATTATGTATTCTGCACATATCCGGCATTCTTAAGAAAAGACTTTATTAAAGAAAGTAAGGAATACTATCCAAAAGGATGTAAACTAGGTTTCTTGCCTGGATATGGTGGAGCAGAGTATATGTGTAAAGAGCTGGTTGAAGAGGGCATTAGTGTATTTGGCCTACAGCGCGTTCCTTTTGTTGCAAGACAATCCAATAAAGAAATAGCCAGTTGCCTATCAAGAAAAACAAATTTATACCTTGCATCAATTCCTAAAAATAAATCAGAAGAAATTTGTAAAGAGATTGAGGAATTGATTTCTATTCCTACCACCCCATTGAATGAATACTTGGCAGTGACATTAGCTCCATCCAACCCATTATTACACTTATCAGGTGTATATAATGTATTTAAGGATTACAACGAAGGAGATTCATACGATAGGCAGTTAATGTTCTATGAAGAATGGAATGATGAAACTTCCAAATTATTGTTAAAATACGACGAAGAACTTCAAGAAATATGCAATCGTATGAAGCCATTAAACCTTGAAGAGGTAGTTTCATTAAAAATTTATTATGAATCACCTACTGCAGAGGCCATGACTAAAAAATTAAAAAGCATAAAAGCATTTGAAGTTGTTCAAGTTCCATTGATTGAAAAAGAAGGAAAATTCTATCCTGATTTCAATTCAAGAATGTTTTTAGAAGATTTCCCATATGGAATTGCAATTATTAAATACTTCGCAATATTAACTGATGTCGAAACTCCAGCAATAGACACAATTTTAAAATTCTATGAAGATAAGCAAGGAATTTGCTATTTCAATGAAGATGGCAGCCCTGGAAAAGACTTTGAAAACTCTGGAATTCCAGCAAATTACGGTTTAGATAGTTTAGAGTCCATTATAAATTATTATAGAATATAATTATTAAAAAAACAATATAATGTTAAATAAGAAATAAGAATATAAAAAATCTGTTTTAACATGACAGGTAGTATGAGAAATATCAAAATAGTGATAAAATGATTGGTGTGATATTGGCCGCAGGAATGGGTACTAGACTAATGCCTCTAACTAAAGAAATTCCTAAAG
>NZ_CACZTX010000014.1 GCF_902784195.1 uncultured Methanobrevibacter sp. | reverse complement strand
AGTCAATTCAGGAACGTGAGTGTTGTTCAAGGTGAAATCATTGCCCACCTGAGTAATGTTAACAGTATAATTAGCAACAGCAGTCTCATTAACAGTGTAGACAATCAAGATTCCGTTGTTGTATTTGTCCAATTCAGGGAAAGTCCATTTCCAATTGTTCTCCTCAGACAAAACAGTACGGTTGATCTCAGTGCCGTCAGCATACAAGATAACAGTCACACTAGGAGGTCTGACACCATCTTGATCATTGTTATCGTCCCAAATCTTGGTCACGTTAACTTCAGTCAATTCAGGAACATGAGTGTTGTTCAAGGTGAAATCATTGCCCACCTGAGTAATGTTAACAGTATAATTAGCAACAGCAGTCTCATTAACAGTATAAACGATTAATTCACCGTTCTTGTATTTGTCCAATTCAGGGAAAGTCCATTTCCAATTGTTCATTAACAGTGTAAACGATTAAAACACCGTCTTTATAGACATCTAAGTCTGGGAAAGTCCATTTCCAATTGTTCTCCTCAGACAAAACAGTACGGTTGATTTCTGTGCCGTCAGCATACAAAATAACAGTCACACTAGGAGGTCTGACACCATCTTGGTTATTCTCATCATCCCAAACCTTAGTCACATTGACCTCAGTCAATTCAGGAACGTGAATGTTAAGTACAGTCCAGTTATAAGCAGTCTCATTACTAATTACTGTTGTGTAATTATTAATGACAGTCTCATTAACAGTGTAATTTATAACTTGACCATTATTCTTAACAGGTAAATCAGTGAAAGTATATTTCCAATTATTACCTTCATTTAAAACAGTCTCATTAATCTTTACACCATCTGCAAATAACTCAATGGTAACATTGACAGGTCTGACACCATCTTGGTTATTCTCATCATCCCAAACCTTAATCACAGTAAGATTGGTGAGTTCAACAACTGTTGTTGTAGTGTTGCTAGCATTATTGTTAGTGTAATTAGTTTCTGGAGTGTCGGTAGTTACATTAGCAAAATTGGTAAATTCACCTTCTTTAGTTACATTGGTAACTAAGTTCATGACAACACTTGATTGCTCTAATAAGTCGCTTACAAATAAAGTAACTGTAGTGTCTGAACCCTTATTTAAGGTTAAGCTAATTGTAACTGGCTTTAAGATATCAACATTTCCATCAATATCTGGAATGACAATATTCCATGTGCCAGTTCCATCATAACTTGCTTCATTATAAGTCCAGGTGCCTGCAGTTGCATTGTAAACTCCATAAGTTAAAGTGTTAGTAGTTAAATTGAGTTTACCAGTACACCAGTTTCCGTTAATTGAATCAAAGAAGTTGAAAGTTAAATCGAGTAAATCAAGACCTTCAGGTAAGGTATCTCTTACAGTAACATTTTCAGCATCAATTGGTCCAATGTTTCCGGTAGTGACATTCCAGTCGACAATATCATCAACATCACAACTAGCATTGCTTACTGTTTTATTGATCTCTAAATCAGTAGGACCGACTCTAAGGACAGTGAAATTATAAATTTCTAAATAATATCTGTCTTCTGGGTGAGTAGCTTCTACATAATACCTTCCAGGTTCTAAACCGGCTACAGGTATGCATCTAATGATTTCTCCATCTTTTACAATGAAAATATCACCGAAAATATCTGTTTTCAAACCCTCGAAACTTAAGGTTGTTCCATTTTTGTCGACAACTACATTTCCATTTTTATCTTTTACTAGAACATTAATGATTTGATTATTTTCGAAATCATCTTGGTATAATAAATTACCATAATCACTGTTTTCCGCACCCATTACAGGTCGAATATCTTGAGTTGGGGTTGTTTTGTTTATTAACTGTCCATCCCATGTCATGAATGGATAAGTTACATTGTTTAAAATTGTTTCACAATCTTCATCATTGTAGATTGCATTTATAATATTGTCTCCACCTTGGTGGCTAACACTTATATTGAATTCTTGACCTTCGTTAAGATAAGTGTTGTTTTCTGGGGTGATGTTTAATAGGTAAGACCATGCTTGGTTTTCAAAGAAAGTACTATTTATGACTTTTACATCTGAAGGGAGTCCCCAGAAATTATCTACATAAATAGCTGAACCATTACAAGCTGTGTTATTAATGAAATCTGCTTGTACAAGCACGTTTGAAGAAGCAGAAATATGAATTGCTCCTCCTTCACCTCTATCCTCAGATAAGTCACCTATAGCAGTGTTGTTTTCAAAAGTGGAATTCTTAAATATGGTACCGTCAGCTAAAAGAGTTGCTGCAGCACCACCGTTTTCAGCAGTGTTGTTGAAGGCATATAAATCTTCAACATATAAATCCTCACCTTGTACAAAGAATCCTCCACCAGTTTCTGCTCTATTATATGACATATTGTTATGGGTGAAATTAGTATTTGCACCATCAACAGATACACCACCACCATAAGTAGCAAAATTATAGTCGATTGTATTATTTGTAAAAATACAATTTTCACCGGTGACACATATTCCACCACCGGTTCCAGAATCACTGGAACAATTGTTCCTTGTGATTGTATTGTTGTTGAAAATACAACCATCACCTTCTACAAACAATCCACCACCCGCAGCTAGCATTTCAGCTTCTGCTACGTTTGAATCTAGGACAGTGTTATTTAGTTGAACATCGGATCCGTTAATCCATGCTCCACCACCTTGACCTTCTGCAATATTGTGGTCAATAGTAGAGTTAAAGATTCTGCAGTCTTCTCCAATAACCCATATTCCACCACCTTGACCATCTTGACTACCGTTTACTACGGCAGCATTTTCAGTCATGGTAACATTGTCAAAACGAGTGTGGTTACCCACAACAGCAATACCTCCACCAAGGGTAGCGGTATTGTTTAACAATGTTGAATTTGAAAGGGTAGTGAAGTTCATTACATAGAGGTCAATTGCACCTCCTCTGTAAGCACTGTTGTCAATACAGGTAATGTTATCAAGAACCATACCATCTACTCTGTAAACATGAATAGCACCACCTTGAGCCTTACCACCTTTTGCTTCTTCACTAGGTTGGTAATCTCCTTGAGCACTGTTATTGATAAAAGTACAGTCCTTCACATTTACAGCTGTAAGGAATGTTTCATTTTCAAAAAGACGTGCATCAATAGTCATGTCAATACCACCACCATTACCATTGAAAGCGGTATTGTTTTCTACTAGACAGTCTTTTGCATTAACTGCACCTCTGATAGCACCACCAAAGGTTGCATTGTTACCGATGAAATCAGTATTAATTAAATTACTAATTCCATCACAACACCAAAGTGCTCCTCCACCGAATGATATTTCATCACTTACATAAGATGGGTTATTATCCGGATTTGCAGAGTTATTAATGAATTCACAGTCAGTAAATGTCCAGTTGGAATGGTGTTTTACTGCACCACCTGCAATATCTGCGGTGTTGTTAATGAAAGTTACATCAACAATATCGGGGTTGATTTCATTATGGTTATCGGCATTGATTGCACCACCGTGACCACCAACAGGACCCCATTCACCTTGATAAACATACGCATGGTTATTTTCAAAGATAACATGTTCAAGATCGAAATCATCACTATCTCCACCTAATTGGATAGCACCACCATTAGGAGCGCTATTTCCAGTAAAGTTGGAATAAGTGACTTTATTTCCTTCTGAGTCAGCGTAAATAGCTCCACCCTGACTACCTGCATCATTATCAGTGAAATCACAATTAGTGATTGTTTGGCGATTACAATCCCAACCAATGTAAATAGCTCCACCTTGACTGTTCGCACTATTATTGGTGAAATTACAGTCACTTACAACAGCATTGTCATAAGAAAGATCAATTGCACCTCCACCACTATTCGCGGTGTTGTTTTCAAATGCACAATTGCTTACAGTTAATCCACTTGCAGAGTCATGTATTGCTCCACCACTAGTAGCATGGTTATTGGTGAAAGTACTATCCTTTATCTGGGAGTTAATACCATTGACACCAACTGCACCACCGTAACCTTGAGCACTGTTATTAATGAAATTACAGTTTTCAATTAAACTGTTTTCACCACCGATATTTAATGCTCCTACATTCCATCCAGTAACATTGTTATTGGTGAAATTAGAGTTGGTTACTTTTGCAGTACCATGAAGGTCAACTATAATTTTATCAGTAGTATGATCTTCAAATATACAGTCGGTTATTTCTGTATCTCCTTCAGAGTAAACTGCACCACCAATATTAGCATCAAAAATACTGCCAGTAATTGTTAAATCAGAACCTTCATAATAAACAGTTCCTTTTCCACTCCAAATAGCTTCATTGTTTGTAAAATTACAATTTTCAATTTTTGTATTTGATGAGGAAGATGAACCATAAATTGCAGCACCATTTTGATTATAACAATGGTCGAAAACACAATTGGTTATGGTAGAATCTGATGACTGAATGTTTACAGCACAACATGGTCCTTGTGCAGTATTTGTAAATGCAATATTTTTCAAAGTAATGCCCGGCGCATTTAATTGGAAGATCTTACTTCCGGCACTTATAGTAGCAAAGTCATTAGGACTTCCACTTGTTCCACCACTAATAATCAAATTAGGAATATTGACTTGAACAGGTCCCCCACTATAAGGGCCCCAATTTCCAGAATTCCATGTTTGATTACCTAAGTAAATGGTGTCTCCTGCTACCACACTTCCAGAATCCAAATAAGCTTGAATATCCGCGAGTGTTGAGCCAGATAAATCATAGCTAGCATAAAGTTTGTTTGCACCAAGTACTTCTTTTGATGAACTACTGGTGATTACATCATCAGATGTATCATCAGCAGAATCATCGGCGTTCGAAATCTCGTTTGATATATCATTTGAATCTGAAGCAGAACTCAGATCAGAAATTTCTTGCAGATTGGAATTTTCCGTTGATATATCAATTGTATCATCATAAGATATTATTTCATTATCAGAAATATCTTCCGCCGAAGCGATCCCAACTAAAGATATTAAACAGAATAACATCAAAATAATTAAAATCGAATTAATTATTTTAGTATTGATAAAATGTCCTCCTTTTTTTATTAATTATATTATTAAAAACGATATGGTAAACCAGGTTTATCATACCGTGTATCTAGTTAAAAACTAGATATAGATGGGATGAAAATAAAAAAAAGCTTTAGGTTGATGTTTTGTTTAAATTCATCCCATTTATATCTAGTTTAAATCTAGTTTAAAATGTAGATAGTATTAAATATTAACCATGTTAAGTAATTAAAGGGTCGAGTAAAAATAGCGAAACAACAAATCTTTTGAGATTCATTCCATATATGTTCATAAAATGCTCAAAAATTGAGCGAAGGGCCTACATCCTCTAAAGTTGGCCATCTTTAAAAAACATGAATATTAACTTTTCAATTAATATTAGAAAATTTCGAATATAATTTCATAGAAATATCTAATCACACTATCAAAAAGATAATTTTTTTGATAATATTTTTACATCAACCTAAATCAATTAACAATATCAAGTATTATAATATTGTAAATACTCCATATATAAATGTTATCATATCATATATTGTTATAGTATATAGAAATGTATATATTTTATTAAATTAATTATTAGTTTATTTAGTAAAGTTCAGATAAATTATGTAATTGTATACTTTTTTTGAAAAATAATGAATAAAATTGATGATATGTAAAAAATTGATGTATAACGAAGTAAACTGAAAATCAGCCCTAAAACCGGAGAAAATCAAAAAAATTCAAAACTCAAAACCAAATTTTTGACATGAATTTGAATCATTTTTCTAAAATTATATTCATATGAAACTATATAGTCATATTATATACAACAATAATTATTACAGGAGTCAAAATATGAAAATTCTTGGAATTTGTGGAAGTCCACGTGAAGGTGCAAGTGAATTCTTATTGAAAAGGGCATTGGAAGAGCTTGAAAGTGAAGATTCGTTTGAAACAATCTTTATAAGCGTAAGGGATAAGGACATTTCACCATGCACTCACTGCAACGATTGTGTGGAAACAAAGGGAAAATGTTCAATTCATGATGATATGGATGAAATCTATGATGCCCTTAGGGAAGCTGACGGCATAATACTTGCAAGCCCCGTTCATTTTGGAAGCATATCCGCTCAATTGAAGGCTGTCATTGACAGATGCCAGGCAATGATCATGGAAGACCTGAACATATTTAAAAACAAGGTAGGTATTTCAATAGTTGTTGGAGGCGACAGATCTGGAGGTCAGGAGTTGGCTATCCAACAGATTAACACATTCTACCTATTGAATAAGATCATTCCATTAAGCGGAGGATCCTTTGGAGCCAATTTAGGAGCGTGCCTATGGTCACAGGATGAAGGTGCCGAAGGTGTTAAGAAAGATGAGTATGGGCTCAAGACATTGGATATGACAATAAACAATTTTAAAGAGTTTTTATTGGAGTTTAAAAAACAATAGCTATCCATCTTTTATCAAAACATATATAAATAAAAATTAATATAATAAAAGTAATTTATAGTAAATGGACATTTAATCACAATTTAATTGTTGATTTACTGTTTAAAAAAATAAACAATTGAAACTTATTTTTATATTTAGGTGTAAATATGGGCGAGGCAACCGGAAGTTCTAAAGTAGCAAAGGGAAGCGCTATTATCTTAATAGGAAATGTTATCTTCCGTGTAGGGGGATACCTATACCGTTTTCTTATGGCATCACTTTTAGGACCGGCAGCATATGGTATACTTGGACTTACAACTCCATTTCAAGGAATATTCCAGGTATTGTCTGCAGCAGGGCTTCCACCAGCAATAGCTAAATACGTATCAGAATACAATGCTCTTGATGAAGAGGATCTTGCTCGTCAAACCGTTTTCACAGCACTGAAGATAATGGTCTTTTTAGGATTCTTCTTTGGACTGGTTATGGTATTTGTAGCTGCACCTATCATTACAAACTATTATCACAAGCCAGAGGCTTTATTGCCACTTCAGGCTGTTGGTTTAATCACTCCTTTCAGTGTAATAGTCGGTGCATTTAGAGGTGCTTTCCAAGGTGTGTACAAGATGGAATACATCCTTTACACCCGTGCAATTGAACAGATATTCATGATTCTATTTGCAACTGCCCTTGTAATTTTAGGATTATCCACTTTTGGTGCAGTATTAGGTTCTGTACTCGGTTTTGCAGCATCAGCAGTGTCTGCAGTATATATCTTTAAAAAATATATGGGAAAATACATCCCTCCTGCAAATCCTGACTTTAAGTTCACCTTCAAACAGGAATTAGGTCTTGCAAAAAGACTTCTTTTCTTTTCAATTCCAGTTACAGTAACTGCACTTGCTGAAATGGGTATTTACAGTATTTGTACCTTGCTTATGGGAGGATTCTTAGCTGCATCTGCAATAGGTTACTTTACAGCGGCAGACCCTATTTCAAGACTTCCTCTAATCATTTCAAGCTCACTTGCAACTACAATATTGCCTGCAGCATCTGAAGCATATGCTCTCAAGGATCAAAACCTTCTTGAAAAGTATGTGAATGCATCCTATAAATACGGAATGTTCTTTGTAATTCCGATGTGTGTAGGAATAGCTATCTTTGCAAAGGAAATCATGGGGCTTGTATACTTCACAAATTCAGCTTACATGAACGGTGCAATGTCTCTTGCAATTCTTGTTTTAGGTATGACATTCTATTCAATATATACAATTTCAGGCAGTATTGTTCAAGGTATTGGAAACCCAAGAATTCCAATGTATCTTTTGATATTCGGCTGTATCATTACTTTAGGCCTCGGGTGGTATTTGATTCCTACTTACGGCATTGAGGGAGGAGCTCTAGCAACAACAATAGCTTCATTCATAATGATGATACCTATGTTCCTGCTTCAATTCAGATTAACCAAAACCCATGCCCCTTATTCATTCCTAACTAAAGTCACAATAGCCTCATTGATTATGGCATTGCCTGTGGTTGTACTTCCAAACAATAGCTATGGATTGATTGCAGGATTGATAATCTGCCCAATAATCTATATGATTGCAATTGTAGCACTTAGAACATTGTCTCATGATGATGTAGCAGGATTCAGGAAATTTACCAGAAAATTAGGTCCTTTAAGAAAATATGCAAATAAATTATTGGATATTATAGATAAATACAGTTCTAAATAATCTATAGAATACAGCCTAAATTATCTAAAAACTTTAATCTTTACTTTTTTATTAATTTTAATTTTTACTCTTTTTTTACTCGAATTAAACCTTATTTTTTTTAAAATTCATATCGATTCTTTAAAAAGATCGCTTATAAATGAATTATCGATTACAGATATTTATCATAACGAGTTAAAATAAATATTCTTTCTTTTTTTATCTTAAAACACGATTTAATCAAAAATAAATTTTGAGATAATAAGCGAATATCCCTTTAAAATGAATAAGTTTAATTAATAAAAGGTATATATTAATTATCAACTGGGTAATTCTTGAAAAATAATTATAAGGTAAAAAGGGACGATTAAAATGACTGAAGTAAAAGCTGGAGTAGAATATAAGATTAATATAGATGGAAATTCTTTTCTATTGGATCAAAAGAAATTCAATCTGTTGATTTATATAAATGAAAGCGAATCAATTACAGAAGCTGCTAAGCGTTCTAAAATTTCCTACAGAACTGCTTTAAACTATATCGACAAGATAGAATCAACTTTGGATATAGCTATTGTAAACACTAAAAAAGGAGGAAGCGGTGGTGGAGGAAGCACCACTCTTACCGAAGAGGGCTTGCAGATTCTAAAGGAATGTAAAAAGATCAATGCAATCATGGAACTTCACAGCGAAACCAATGAAATTGAAGCTGAAATCCTTGAAATTGACAAGGCAAAAGGTGTCATGAAAATTCAAATGAATGAATTGGTCATAACTATCCCATTGAAAAAGGAATATAAAGTTGGAGATAAGATTCTTGCTTTAATAAGCTATGACAATATCTTCATAATGTTGGAGCCCCAAGCATCCAGCATCAGAAACATCTTCAAGGGAAAAGTCACTGAAATGAGACTTCAGGATGAAATGGTTCGTGTAAAAATCGACATTGGCGGAGTGAACATTTTCTCAGACATTACCTTATCTGCAGGTAAGGACTTGGATTTAAGTTTGGGAAAAGAAGTTTACATTGGATTTAAGGCATTGTCAATAGCTACCTTAAAATTATAGGTAATTGATTTGAATAAATGAAAATAAGATATTTTTTCACAGATAGCCATAATTTTATATATTTTAAATAAAATAAGATTATTTACAGATTTATTCATGGTGATATTATTTTAAAGATTATAGTTGATGAGGACAAATGCACTGCATGTGGAAATTGTAAAGAGATTTGTCCTAAAGGAGGATATATTTGGACTATTGATACTGTTGCACATGTATCAAATTTAGATTATTGTCATGTTTGTACATTATGTGCAATGAAATGTGGTCCAGATGCAATTAAAATTATGAGAAATGCGCCAGATGAGTAAATAATTAATCGTTATTTTAATTTAAATATAGTTTAAAATTTTTCTATAAATTGTTACTATATTATGCCCTTATTGGAAATACTTTTAGGAAATATTTTTAGGAAATAATTATTTAGAACTTTAATCAGTGAGTGATTCAATGACTAGAACAGCTAAAGTTTCAAGAAAGACATCTGAAACAGATATTGAAATAGAATTAAATATTGATGGAACTGGAAAATATGATATTGACACTGGAGTCAATTTCTTCAACCACATGTTGGAATCCTTTTCCAAACACAGCTTTATGGATTTAAACATTAAGGCAATCGGTGATATTGAAATCGATGATCACCACACTGTAGAGGATGTTGGCATATTGTTAGGTGAAGCTTTCGCAGAAGCTATTGGCGACAAGAAAGGAATAAGAAGAATGGGTCATGCAATAGTCCCTATGGATGATTCCGTTGCAACTTTTGCTATAGACATCAGCGGCCGCAGCTACTGCAATATGGATTTGGATTTCAAGCATGACAAGATTGGTGACTTAAGCAGTGATGTTGTAGTTCACTTCTTTGAATCCTTTGCTTCCAGTGGTAAGATCAATATATATGGAACCTGTGAAGGTGCAAATGACCACCACAAGGCAGAAGCTCTTTTCAAGGCATTTGCAAAATCATTATATGATGGATGCAAAATTGAGCACGATGAAATTTTAAGTACAAAAGGTGTTCTTTAGAATATCTTTTTATTTCTTTTTTTCTTAGTTAGTCTTTTTTTAATTTTACTCTTTGTTTAATTTTCAAATCCTTTAAAGTTTATTTATATAAACTTTCAATTTTTAAAACATTATTCTATTTTTAACATATACACTTTTTACGCCAAGGCAATTATTTTAAAAAATTTAATGAAAAAAAGTTAGTAATTATACGAATAAAACATTGGCATACAAAGTTTTGAAATTGTGTTAAAATAAAAGAAAAAAAGTAAATTTTGATTTTTGATTTGAGATTTGATTTATTTGATTTGATTTGAATTTGTTTTAAAAAAGAAAAAAGAAAAATAAGTAGCTAAAAAGCTACTTAATCCAATACACTTATTCTGGTTTGCTGATTAAATCGAGTTTGCAACCAACGTTACCTTCTTTCATGTGAGGGGTTCTTAATACAGTGTCGTTGGATTTTTCAATTTCTCTTGCTTCAGCTGCTAATGCAGCAGCGCATGCAGCCATTTCGTGAGCAGCAGCTACTAAAGGAATGAAGTTTTCGAAACCTTTGGTCATGAAACAACCTTTCATGTCTAAACCTGCTACAGCACCAGCCATTTCGTATGCAGCAATAGCTTTTGCTTTTGCGTATGGGTTTTGGAATTTAGCAGCTTCTACAGCTTTTTCAGCAGTTACAATGAGTTTAGGTAATTCGATTTCGTTACCTGCTTCAACAGCTTCGATTACACCGTCAATGGTTTTTTGTACTAATCTTAAAGCACCGGTTTCTGCTAATACTTTAATGATGTCAGCGTTGAAAATAGCCATTTCAGTTGGGTCTAACCATTCTCTTTTTGCACCGATCATTGGGTCTGCCATTACAATAATGTAACCTAAACCTTGTTCGTCCATTTCATCTTTCTTACCTTTACCAGGAGCGTCACCGATGATAATAGCAGGAATATCTTCTGCAGATAATAATTCTCTTGCTCTAGCTGGACCAGGTGCTGCTGGGTTTGGGCTAATGAAAATACAGAAATCTGGGTCGAATTGTTTGAATTTAGGTACAACGTCTTCGACTTGTTCAGGGTTCATTTTTGCTCCAGATCCAAATACTCTTACGTCGATGTTTGGTCTGTCTGCTCTTTCGTCTAATAATAAATCTAATATTGGTGAAGTACCAATATTACCACTTCTTAATATAGCGATTTTAACTACCATAATATCACAATAATATTTATAGTATTTGCTTATTATAAAGTTAATGTAAAAAAACAAATAAAAAACTTTATATATTAGAATAATTTTTTTTAAAATTTATGAAAAATTAATGGAAAAAATAAAGAACAGAAATAAAGTATTTTAGGAAAATAAGGAATATATAATCTAATCTAAAAAATTTTGAATCTTGAAAAAATTACCAAGATTTTAAAAAAAATATAATTATTCTTCTAGATAATTATCAATTTTTTCACCAAAAATATTGTTGTAAAATTGAATGATGAAACCAACTGTAATAGCTGAAAAAATGGTTCCTTCACGAACCCCCTCAAGGTGGCCTATGAATACCAATGCCAAAATGACACCAATACTTACAACAGTAACATCAAAAAATGGCTTGACCTTACCCCAATCCTTGTTCAGCACTTCACCTATCGCCACTACAGCACCGTCTCCTGGAAGCATGGTAATGTCTGACTTTACTTCAATGACAAGCCCGAATGCAAGAACAAGGCAGCTTATTATAAGCAAGATCCATTGGATTATATAATTTGTTGGATTGATGAAATCAATGAGAACTAAGTTAAAATCAATCATATAGCCAAATAGAATGCAGACAAGCATTTGAGCTATTTGTGATAATGTGATTTTTCTCAAAAGCACCATTTGGAATATGACAAGCAAGGCATTGAAAATTATTGTGAATTCTCCTACAGTCCAAGGAAAAGCAACAGCCAGAACAGCAGGAATGCATGATATAGGGGGAGTTCCTAAAGTGGACTTAAGAGATAATGCAATGCCTAAAGACATTATTGTCACCCCAAGAATAAGTAAAATGTATCTGATTATTAATTTTTTATCCATCCTCATCTCCATTCTAAAACCTTTCCTACCAATTAAAAAAAATAGTATTCCATTTAAATTTAAAGGGATTATGATATTTAAAATTTTTTGATGATTTATTTAAGTATTGTTTTGGTTTTCAATTTTTAAAATATTTAAATGATAAGAAATAAAAAATAATTAAAAAATACTAAAGTTTTAGGTGAATCAATTGAAAAAAGTTAAGATTACAGTCATGAAAAAAGTAAGGCATGATGACTTGATTGAAGAGTATGAAAATCCATTGGAACATGAATGCGATGTTGAATGTGGAGATGTCTTCATAGCAAATGGTTGGGAAAAGCCAGAAAACTTCTGTCCTAGTGCATGGGAAGTCTTATCCCCATTTGTAATGGCTTTGGCAAATGGTGCAGAAGACTTTTACGATGGTTGGATGAAGAACAAGAAATCCGCTATGATCTCATGCAATGATGGTTTCCGTCCTGTAAGCTTTTTGCTTGAAACCATGAAAGAAGATGCTGATTAAAAAAAGAAAATTGAAATTAAAAAATATGAAGGAGAATGCAATCAAAAAAAGTTAAAAATTAGAGATAAAAATAAAATTATCTGTATACTTTACGGCTGTTCCAAATTTGCTTAGTGGATTTAAAACCGCTTCTTTTTAGTGATTTCTCATCAAAATCATTTATCAAATCCGCTAATCTCTCAATAGCCATCTCACTATTCTTTACAAGATCAGATTCCTTTTGGTCTGGGAGATTTTCAAAGGCCTCTGGGATTTCATCTATTTTTACGATTGGTATATTAAGTTCCTTTGCCAAATCCACACTTCCATGGGTTTTATGGAATCCTTCTATCTTTAATGATGGAATGTTGAATACTCCCGCTTCAATGGTCATTCCCATACCTGCAGCATATATTAGGTGGGATGCAGCATTCATAAAGCTTAACATGTCCACATACTGAGGCAAAATCTTGATGTTGGGTGATAGAACCAATTCCTTAACCATATCCCTATCAAACCTGTAAGGTGCAATCAATGCCTTAAGATTAAGCTCTTCTACAGACCGTATCAATGGTTCAATATCATCATCCTTCAAATCTCCACCAAGAACCACAAGGACAAATTCCTTCATTCCATATTCTCCGTAGATTTCATCCTTATCGATTAAATTATCTTCTTTTATAAAGTTGTCAACATATTTTGCCATAGGATAACCCTCGATATTGACAACATTTTTCAGTCCATAATGGTTCTCCATATATTCCTTATAGGCATTTGAAGGAACAGTTACAAGGTTGGCTTGTGAAATTACTTCTATCGGATTGTAAATATCCTGCTCTATATGCAAAACTGGAATTTTCAAAATATTTGCAGCGACAATGGCTTTTCTGACATCACCTGCATTTCCTGCAGTAATCAGCAAATCTATATCCTTCCCTTTAAGGGCATTGAATGACTTTAAGATATCCTTTGAAATGAGGTATGCCAATTTTCCTGTAGAATTTTTTTTACCTCTTCTTCCTTCTCCAATAGAATATGTTTCACTGCAATAAGGTTCGAGGAAATCTCTTGATGATTCACCATGATAAAGGCCAATTATCTTATTGATCTTGAAGCTTAATTTGCCTTCTGCTTCACGTTCCTTAAGTTTTTCTATGATAGGAATGATTGTTTTAGAGGGAGTGATTTCTCCTGCAATAGCAATATTTTTAGATTTCATGATTAGCACCCCTTAAAAAATGGATGATGAGGAAAATGCCAATTAAATAGAATAGCCAAACCACAACATCAGTTGGGCCTGTTTCTATCCAGATGATTGTTTGTGCAAGTAAAATTCCATAAAATGCTGTAAAGATGCTTTTACTATGATTTTGTATGCTATGTAAGGTCTTTAGGATAAGGCCAATTAAAAACATTTGAATAAGCATTCCCACAATACCGAAATCAAGTAGTGCAGGACCGAATATTGTAGAGGTTATTGAATGAACTCTGCCGATTGTTGCTTGGCCTACTAGGACTCTTGCATCTGAATGTGTAAAGAATCCTGTCAATGTTGTGTAGAATAGATTTCCCATTGTAGTGAATTGATTTTCAATTGCCTTGGAAAGCACATTCAATGTAAATGCTGCCCTATAAGAGACCAATTCAATTGGATTCAATGACCAATGTTGCCAGCTGATGGCTTGAACTGCTATGAATCCCACAGCCAAAAGCACAACTGCAATAGCCAAAATAGCTAAAATTATGTATTTCACATCAACATCCCTTGTGTAATACAAGGTAATGAGTGCAGATAGCATGATTGCAATAGGAGTGGTTCTGTATCCAGTAAGAGCAAACAATACTAAACCAATTAACAACAATAGATAATGTGATTTTCTATTGTATTTTGCAAGCAAGACATTGATGGAAGGCAAGAAAATTATGTAAGATATGAGCCAAATTTTAGTTGCTGCCTTTGCCTTTAATGTTGCTGAGAAAAGAGGTATGCCTCCTAATAATGCTATGTTTATAATCTGCAATAGAATACCTAATGATACAAGCCCTACAAGAATCAATTCATTTTTAGAATAATTATCAAATAAAGATAATTTTTCAGCACTTAAAATTTTTTTAAAGGATAAAACTGTATCGATTTTAAAATTCTTTTTTAATATGCAGTTAGATAGACAAATACCAAAAATAAAGAACAAAAGCCCTAAACCAATATAAAGATACAAATCCAAATTAGGGGTAGGCAATTCACGATAAAAATACCACATAGGCATAGCTATGATTAGAAATAGGATTGTCATGACAACAACAATCAGCGGATGAAATAGATCAAAGTTTCCATTTTTAAAATTATAGTTCATAAAAACCCCTTTTATAAAAGCATTATTTTTGATTTTGTTTAAACTATTATAATAAGTTTTTTAAAAGGCTTGAAGAGGGTTTTAAGGATTTTTTAAATAATCATAGAATTTCATATTAAAACATGCAAAAAATTTTCCAATGAAAAAGAGAAAAAGTATGTAGGAAAATATTTTGAGAAGATGAAAAATTTACATGATATTGAGAAAAACTGATTTTTTAAGAAGAATAATTTGAAAAATATAAAACAAATTTTCCAATAGATAAAAAATCTTTAAGTAATACAAAAAATCATTAAAAATTGATGAAAATCTTGAAAAATTTTAGAAAATTTAAGAAAATTTTATGATAATATCATTTTTTTAGAGAAAAAAATCGAGAAAAATCCTTAAAATAAATGATATTACAAAAGATTTGAAATGATAATGAAAATAAATTAACATGATTATGTTTTGATAATAACATTTGAAAAATCTTAAAAAAATATTAAAAAAATTTACACTTGAAATTTACGTCAAGGAATTTCTGGCCCTAAAATTGGCAAAAAATGATAATAACAGGTTAACTCATTATACAGTTGAAATATATGTCTAAGAGTTACAATAAAAATTAATCGAAAAATACAACTCAATGAATTGAAAATGCATATGAATTGCATATCCTCAAAAATAAAATGACATTACAATTATTAGAATGAAAAAATAGAGAAATTAGAATAAAATATTAGAAAAATGTAAAAATAGAATAAAAAATAGAAGATGAAAACTTATTCATCTGTTTTTTCAGCTTCCAAAACATAGGTTTCCTTTGGCTTGCTCTCTATTTGCAAGTCACTGTCATCAGGTTGCCTGTTTAATAAACGATCAATGAAACTTCTGTTTTTATATCTGTCAATTAAAAGTCTATCTGCAGTTAACAATTGATCCTTATAAGCGATTTCCTTAAGGCTATCTTGAAGCTGCTGGTTGACATTATGCAATTCCTTGTCTTTTTCCAAGACAAGTTCATCATGTCTTTTTCTCTCTTCAAGGAGATTTTCTTCAGCCTTTTGCTGAGCTAAATCAGACTTTGCCCTTTCAAGCCTAATCTCTTCATTAGCCTGTTTGATAAGCTGATCTTTTTCATCAATAATTTCATAGCATTTTGCAATGGCAGATTTGTTTTCTTCAACCAGGTCCATGATTTCCTTATTCTTTTCTGAAATTTCCTGATTCCTTTGTTCCATAATTTCATTTATGGAAGAATCCGCTTCACTGCGTGATTGCTTCAAATCTGAAATGGTATTTTTATTATCATCAATTTTAGCCTTGAGATCATCAATCTCCTGCAGATAAGATTCATATTCACTTAACCTAAGAATCATTACCTTCTCTCCACCTTCAAAATTATCTTTTTTTGATAGGTCGATACGGTAAGTGAAACTGTTTCCTCTCTTATATTGTTTGACTTCCTTTTCTAACATAAAAATACCTTCGTAATGAAAAAAATGATATTATCATTGAAATTCTAAAAATTTTTTATATGAATAAAATAATTAAATTATATAAAAAATTATTAACATTATTATATATGTTAACTCATTGCATATAAACTTAATTTAAAAATCTATAAAAAAAATCAAATTTGTAACTCAAAAAATTGAAAAAAAATTGAAAAAAAATTTGAGGAGTCATAATGATATTACATAGATGATTTAGCTGAGATAATTTGAGTTATCACTTTTTTAAGATGATTTAAAAATTTGAAAAAATTGAGAAAAAATAACTAGTATCGTTTCAAGTGTAAAAATTGAGTTACAAAATTTGAAATAAATTTTTCAAAAAATTCTTAAAATCTCAAATGATATTAACATATTATTTTTAAAAAAATATGAAGATCCTGGCCAGGATTATTGGTTTTTGAAAAAACTTAAAAAAAGATGGATTTCATATACATAAATGTACAAAAATATAGCATGTAATATCATTGAGTTAACGTTGTATCTACAAAAAGTTATAAACAGCACTGAAAAAAGTGGTAGAAAATATAGTTTAAAATAATTATTTTAAAAAAATAAATAATCGTTATAGTTTTTTAATAAAATAACTAAAAAAACTCAAGTTTTAGAATAAAATAATAGATTTAAATAGATTTTGATTTTTAAAAATTTTTTTGGAAAAAATCCTTAAGATTCTTGAAGTAATACTTTTTTATGAGAAAAATTTTCTCAAAAAATAAAAAATTTTGTATATTGTAAAAAAATGATGGAAAAATGATGGAAAAAATGTATACATTATACAAAAATAAATTTTAAAAAAAGTCCGAGGAGATAAAAAAATAGAAAAATTAAAAAATATGATAAAATGTTTAAAGAATTGAAAAATTAAATTCGGTAGAAATCAAAAAAAATTAAAAAAATTTAAAGAAAAAATAAATTTAGTCCAACTCTGCTATGTTTTTAGTGAAATTGTATGCAAAATTAGGACATGAACAAGCATGAATGTGAATGTAATTAGCTAAAGTGTTTCCAACACTTACTCCATCCATATTATTTAACACTCCTCTGCCTCTGAGCACATCAAATACAAGCTCATCTGTACTGTCTATGTTGAGTTTAGTGTAATGAAATTCATGAGCACGGAAAATATCTCCCTCTTCAGATATGAGATTATCCCTATTTGATCTTGCTACAACATAATTCAATCCTTGTACTCTAGGAGTCATTTCTGCGCTGTAAGGAATTGCATTGACCATTCCTAGGCCATCAATGGACTGGGATAAATAGATTAATCCACCGCATTCACCATATATTGGCCTATCTTCCTTATGGAACTTATAGATGGAATTAAGCATGGATTCATTCTCAGACAATTCCCTCTTGAAGACTTCAGGATATCCTCCACCAATGTAAAGAGCATCAACATCTGGAATTTCCTCATCCTTATAAGGGCTGAATGGAACAATCTTAGCGCCATTATCCTCAAGAGATTCCAATGTTTCCTTATAGTAAAAGGTGAATATCTCATCTATAGCCACACCAATTTTTATAGGGGCTTTATTTCCAGTTTTCCATAGCTCTCCGGTTTTTGAACCATTGGTTACTTCAAGGTTAATTGCCTCATTATGTTCCCTATTGAATTCATCCTCATGTATGGATAAATCTACACGATGGCCATAATTATTATCCTCTTCCATGGATTCGATAGCCTTATTCTTATTGTCTTTTACAGCAGATTTGCTGGATGTTTTCATTATATCCTTTAGAGCATCCAAGTCTATATATTCCTCTGCAATATGCCCCCAAAGTTCAATATTCCTATTGATCTTTTCCTTTTCAAGAGCTGGGACCAAACCGAGATGCCTTTCTTCAACTGCTATCTCTTCATTTCTTGGAATACCGCCTATTACTGGAACATTAGCCAATTTTTCTACTGATTCCTTAGCCTTTAGGTAATGTCTTTGGCCTTTGACCTTATTCAAGATAACTCCTTCAATACGTACATCCGGGTCAAGAGCCTTAAAGCCCAAAACAACAGCTGCGGCACTTTTCACCAAGCTTCTAGAATCCATAAGAAGCACTACAGGTGCATCCAAGGCCTTTGCAATGGAGGCAGTGTTACCTATATCACTAATAGGACTGATACCTTCATATAGACCTCTTACACCTTCAATAATGCCCATATTGGACTTGGATATCTTAAGTGCCCTTTCAAATGAATTGATTATTTGAAACTCATCCATGAAAAATGAATCCAAGTTCCTTGACACATTGCCTGTAGCAATTGTATGATAAGAAGGGTCAATAAAATCAGGGCCAACCTTAAACGGTTGGACATTTTCATCTTGAAGTGCTTTCATGATTCCTGTAGAAATAGTGGTTTTTCCAACAGCACTTCCAGTTCCAGCTAGTACGACTTTCATAATATTACATTAGCATATATTTTATATAAAATTTTCTTATCTTTAGAATGAATTATTTTAAATTTTAATTGATTTATGATAAAAATAATAAAAATAAGGGATTTTTTTAAAAAAAGTAATAATTAAAAATAGTAATAATTTAAAAAGTAATATTTCAAATTTATTAAAATTTATTAATATAAATAAAGATAATAATTATAGATATTAATAATCAGAAGATTTATAAAAAAGTATCTTTATAAGAATTATAAAATAGAATAATTTTTTTAAACAAAATTCAATAATTTTAAAAAAAATAAAGAGGTGAATTATGTCCACATTAGAAAAAATGCAGGTTTTGGCAGATAGCGCACAATATGATCTCTGCGATTATGTCAGCCATAGCAAGAGCTCACAGGTCAATCTCCCTGGGATTTACCATGCTACAGGACATAATGGATGCAAGATACCTCTATTTAAAACATTGATGACAAACAAGTGCAAAAACGACTGCAAATATTGCATCAACCAAAGCAAACGCAATTTCACTCGTCTTGAATTAAGTCCTGAAGAACTTTCAAGAGCTTTCCTGCACTACTACAACAACGGTTATGTCAATGGTCTTTTTTTAAGTTCAGGAATTGGAGATACTATAGACAACACTATGGAAAAGACCATAGAGACTGCAAGAATCCTTAGAAAAGACTATGGATATGATGACTATATACATCTAAAAATCATTCCAGGAGCATCAAAGGATTCAATAAAAAGGGCCATGAGCTTGGCTAATAGGGTAAGCCTGAATATTGAAGCAGCTACAAAAGACGGCCTTAATGAAATCACAAGCACCAAGGATTACAATAAGGATATCCTGAAAAGACTTGATTGGATGAATGAAATAGCTAGAAAAAATCCAAGTTTTGCAAAATCCGGCCATACAACACAATTGATTGTTGGTGCAAATGATGAAACCGACCTTGAAATTCTCAAAAGAATGGAGAGCCTATATAAGAAAGTGGACTTGAGAAGAAGCTACTTCAGCGCATTTTCACCTGTAGAAGGAACAGAATTTGAGAAAAAGGAATCATGCAATACTGATAGAACCACTAAACTGTATCATGCAGATGCATTAATTAACGATTATAAGTTTGACGTGAAAGAACTTGTATTTGATGAGAACGACAAATTATCCTTAAGGGAAGACCCTAAAATTTTAGCCGCAAGGGAAATGGATATTTTCCCTGTAGAAATAAATTATGCATCATACAAGCATTTGATTAGAGTTCCAGGAATAGGCCCAAAATCTGCAAGGAAGATTATGGCCATCCGAAGAAACAAGCCATTTAAAAAATTGGAAGAGCTTCAAAGAATAGGTGTTGTGGTAAAAAGGGCAGAGCCATATATAAAACTAGATGGAAATTATCAATCAGCTTTGGATAACTACTAATAGACACTGAATTAATAGATAAAAAAATAATAAATACTAAAAAATAAAAAATTAAGTATATTAAGATTATATTAAGATTATACTTATTAAATCAAAAAGGATAGGGAAAAATGAATGCAATAAACATTGAAGATGTAAAGGAAGAATTGAAACTCCCTGATAAGATCAGAATTTTCGATACAACCTTAAGAGATGGGGAACAGGCTCCCGGCATCGCTTTAACAGTTGATGAAAAGATAAAGATAGCTCAAAAGCTGGATGAACTTGGAGTGGACACCATTGAAATGGGTTTTCCAACTGTATCAGAAGGTGAAAGAAAGGCTGCAAAAAGAATGGTTGAATTAGGATTCAAGTCTAATTTATGTGGTCTTGCAAGAGTGTTGAAAAAGGATATAGATGCAGTTATTGACTCTGACTTGTCATACGCACATTTGTTTATTGGAACTTCCCCACTGCATAGAGACTATAAGCTGAAAAAATCAAAAGAGGAAATATTGAATCAATCCATTGAAGCGGTTGAATATGCTAAAGATCATGGCCTCACTGTTGAATTTTCAGCTGAAGATGCAACAAGGACAGAACTTAACTATCTAATAGAATTCTACAAAGGCGTTGAAGGTGCAGGAGCAGATGTGATAAATGTACCAGACACTGTTGGAATTTTAGTCCCATCCACTACAAGAGATTTAATAAGAATCTTGAGAAAGAAAATCAATGTTCCGATTAGTCTTCATTTCCATAATGACTTTGGACTTGCTGTATCAAATTCAATCATCGGTATTGAAGAAGGGGCAAACCAGGCCCATTGTACAATAAACGGTATCGGTGAGAGAGCTGGAAACACCTCTTTAGAGGAACTTGTTGTCAGCTTGAAGATAGCTTATGGTGCAAACATAGGTGTAGACACAACCAAACTTTATGACACATCCAATTTCATCGGATCAATTACAGGTATAAAGATGCCTCCTACAAAACCAATTGTTGGAGAAAATGCTTTCGCACATGAATCCGGTATCCATGTGGATGGAATATTGAAAAACAGCTCTACCTATGAACCGATTCCACCTGAACTTGTAGGGCACAAAAGAAGAATTGCCCTTGGAAAGCATACCGGCCATGCTGGAATAAAGTCCAAATTGGAAGAGTTCAATATAGAAGTAAGTCCTAAGCAATTCGAAAACATTTACAATCAGGTAAAGACACTTGGGGATAAAGGAAAATGCATTACAGATGAGGATTTGAAATCCATTGCGATCACTGAATTGAGTACCAGTGGAAAAGAGTACATCAAATTGCTTGGAATGAGCGTAATGACTGGAGAGTCAGTATCTGCAACAGCAACCGTAAGACTTTCAATCGAAGGAAAGGTTATTGAAACCTCTCAAATTGGAGTGGGTCCAGTTGATGCGGCTATTGGTGCAATCAAATCACTCGTTAATGAAACTGTTGAAATCAACCTTGAAGAGTACAGACTTGAAGCGGTAAGCGGTGGTACTGATGCATTGGCCGAAACTTTTGTAGTGATTTCAGACAATGATGGCCATAGGGCAACAGGAAGAGCTACTAGAGAGGACGTTATCATTTCAAGTGTGGTAGCAGTCATCAACTCAATCAATAGATTATTGGCTATTGAGAAAAATATCTAAACTTTTTTTATTTTTTAAACAATTTTTCATTTTACTATTTTTTCTTCTTTTACATTTTTTTATTTTTTATTATTTTTCATCTTTTTTCATTTATTATTTTTTTAATCTTTTTTACTATTTTTAAAAATATATATTATAAAATTTGAAAAAAAATATTTTTCGAAACTTGAAGAAAAATTTTTTAAATTTTCATAAAATTTCAATCATACAGTACCAAGAATTAATGTCAAAATATTCCTTAATCCTGGTGCTAATCCTAATACAAATACTGTTAATTTTAATAGATTTTTGATTGTTAAGTCATCGAAATATTGGTCGATTATGTATAATACTGCAACTATGACTATAATTTTCATAGGAAATAATGTAAGATATGTATCGAATAGCTGATTTATAGCATTTGGTAAAACATGCTGTTCCACATAATTGAAGTATTCTACAGCAACATATGTTGTTGATGCATCGAACAAATGTGCAAGCACAATGGAAAAATTAATTTTATATTTTTTTATTTTTTCAATGAACTTTGAAAGATTGATCTTATCCTCAGTTTTGAAAATATTGTTTCGAATGTATAAAACTAAAAACACGATTCCAATAAATATCAATGATGACAATATCCATGTCAAGATGACATTAATCAGTGCAGTGTAATTTACATTTGAAAAAAATATTATATTAGGCAATGAAAAGATCACACCTAAGGAAAATAATGAATATCTATAATCAATTCCTTTTTTATTGAATAGATAAATGGAAAATAAAAATGATACTATTGTTATCAATCCTATAAGAATGTAAAGTCCAGGGGTGATTAGAAAAACAGTTTTTAGAAGAATTCCATTATCCACTAAAGCTCGAGTTGAAGATCCCAGAAAAATAAATGGAATGATTGAATAGAAAATTGAAAGCGGATCAATCTCCAACTTCTTAAACATTTTAATGATTGCCAATATGAAGATCACTAAAATTAGTGTATAGACTATTGTATTGAAAACAGTGTATCCAGAGAAAAAAGTAGTTTGTATAATATCTGGAAGAAAAGTGTCTACAGTAGGCATATTATCATCACATATCCATATCAATTATGATTTCAATTACTCTTCTCTTTTAGGATATCTTCTAAGGACTTTTTTTACAAAGACTTCCTTAGCTATCAGGAAATTGCTTGTCCTATGACCCATTGCCTTGCAACGTCTATGCTTAATTGCTTTTAGGATTCCATCTACAGAATCATTTCCCTTGGTATTGACTTCAGTGAATGCATCTCCTACAGATTTGAGAAAATGAGAGTCACTGGCACCTAAAGTTGCAAGTCTTTTATTGTATGCCAAAGTTTCTGCCTGCTTGTTGGAGTATCCGAAAATGTATCTCGCATTTTTTGTTTCCACTCCATCCACACTGAGATTCTTGTCAACCTTGCAGAAAAGACCATGCCTATAATATGAAAACGGATGAGGAACAATAGCTAGTCCACCTGCATCATGGATCCGGTCTACAGTTTCTACAGCAGACAATCCTTTTGGAATTATTTCATCTACACCTAATCCTAAAATATGGCCTTTGTCGGATGAAATTTCTATTGATGGAACTACAATAATGCTTCCGCCATAAGACCTAGCAAGTCTTGAGCCTTTTATCTCATTATGATCACTGATTGCAATAGCATCTAAACCTTTCTTTTCAGCTTGGATCAAAATATCGATAACTTCTGAACGGGAATCACCTGAATAAACACTATGGATATGCGGATCAAATTTCATATTATGCCTCGTTTATTGTATAAAATAAAATTACTATTGATTAATATTATCAATTGTTATATTAGCATTAATCCATTATAAACTTTTTTTATATATCCATAAATATCAGTGAAAAATTTCAAAAAACTAAAAATATCTTGAAAAAAAATTTACTGTATACTAGAAAAAAGTTGCAAGGAAAAATAAAAAAGTTACTAGGAAATGAGAAAATATTAGAATAAAATTACTGAATAAAGAATAAAAGTGATAAGAAAAAATAGAAAAATAAGAAAAATGTATGTAAATACATTGATTTTATAAGATTTTATTAAATTATTATTAAATGTAAAATTGAATCTAACTATATTATAATGATTATAATAAATATATAAATTTTATTTTTTTCTTAAGAATTCCATTGACTTTACAAGGCCAACAGTTCCAGTCATCATAACATCTCCACCGGGAGCTGCATGATAATAATCAAGATCTGTTCCTTCAATCAATGCTCTTTTTGGACCTGCAACAATAACCTTTTCCAATTTTGAAATAGGATTCAATGCAAATGCACCATGACCTCCTTCACCATGGACATCCTCATGCTTAATTGTTCCGTCAGCAAGGGCTAAAACGAGTTCTTCAAGTCTTTGAGAAGTTAAATCTCTTGTGTGGTGCTCGAATACACCTTGTATTTTACCGTCTTCAATTGATGCTACAGTAGTATGGCCGTTTCCTATATCCATAACAACAAAGCTGTTTAACTTTAGAACTTCCTTATCGTAGCATACACCAGCGATTGATGCAAATTTTGTATCCATGAGAACCGGCTTAAATTCAGGATTATCTTTAGCTAATGACTTTATTACAGATTGCATCCTTGTAAAGTATTCAGGAACTTTTTCAGCTTCCATTGCAAATGTTTCAGGCTCTTTAGGTTCTGGAAGCTTTTCCTTGATTTTCTCGAATCTAAAGTCCCTATCCCCCATATCCTCACTGTATCCATGATCTTGAACAGCCACTATAAGCTCATCAACCTTCAAGTCTAGGTCAAATGAAGAGAATATCTCAATCAAATGGTTTACATCCACATCTTTTAATGAAATTTTTGTATAATTTGAATAGGCAGAATCCTTTTCATAAGCATTTTCTTCAACAACTTCAAACCCATATGACTTTACCTGATCTATATTGTCACGGATGGTTCTTGCTGCCAAATCCTCAAAAGCAACTTTATATCCTTTTTCCATATGTTCAAGACATCTATCCTTGATCTTTCCCCCACCCATAATGACGCCGTCAAAGTAAATGTCACTTTCGCATTCGGATATCATCTGGCCAATGGTTAAATGAGGAGAAGGGATGACCAATTTCATTGAATTTTCAATCTCTTTTTCACTGTCATACAATAGAATGTCTTCAGTACCGGTTCCTACATCAATAGCTAAAATTTTCATAGTTTTTTATTTATTTTGTAAATATTTAAATTTTTTTGAATTGATGAAAAAATGAATAAAAATCATTAAAGTGAAAAATAATGCCTAAATATTTGTTTTTTCTTAAAAATAATGGTAGAAATATAACTTAAAGAGATTAATATTTAAGTTCTTTAATGTACAAATATGTACTACAAAGCTTTATATAGTACATTATACATAATATTAGTACAGAATGATTAAAGGACATTCTTAAAAAATTTTTACAATAGATTATTTAAAAAACAAAAAGTGATATTATGCAATACAGAATTGATTTATCCAATGACGAAGTACCAACCAAATGGTACAATATTAACGCTGATTTACCTGTAGAACTTCCTGCTCCTAAAAACAGTGAAGGAAAGGATCAAATAAGCACATTACCTCAAATATTCGTAAACGAATGTCTTAATCAAGAGTTCGCTACTGACAGATACATCAGTATCCCAAAAGAAGTAAGGGAACTCTACCAAAGATTAGGAAGACCTACTCCTTTAGTTAGAGCAAGAGGATTGGAAGAAAAACTTAATACGCCCGCAAAAATCTATTATAAGCGGGAAGATACATCTCCTACAGGAAGTCACAAGCTAAACAGTGCAATAGCTCAAGCATACTATGCTAAAAAGGAAGGCATTGAAAGAATTACCACAGAAACCGGTGCAGGACAATGGGGTACTGCATTATCCCTTGCAGCTTCCATGATGGGAATCGATTGTACCGTTTATATGGTAAGGGTTTCATATGACCAAAAGCCTTTCAGAAAAACAATCATGCAATTGTATGACGGAGAGGTTCATGCTTCCCCAAGTGAACATACTGAAGTGGGTAGAAAAGTTCTTGCAGAAAATCCAGACACTCCAGGTTCCCTTGGAATAGCTATTTCTGAAGCTGTAGAGGATGCTTTGACTGATGATAAGGTAAAATACACATTAGGAAGTGTATTGAACCACGTTATCTTGCATCAAACTACAATCGGTCAGGAAATTAAATTGCAACTTGAAAAAGTTGAAGAAGAGCCAGACACTATGATTGCTTGTGTTGGTGGAGGAAGTAACTTTGGTGGGTCATTGTTCCCATTCATTAAAGACAAGATCCAAGGCAATTCTGATACTGAATTCATAGCTGTAGAGCCTTCTGCATGTCCTACTTTGACTCAAGGGGAATACAGATACGACTTTGGTGATGAAGTTGGATTCACTCCTCTCTTGAAGATGTTTACATTAGGACACAACTTCGTTGCTCCTTCTGTACATGCAGGTGGACTTAGATACCACGGTATGAACACACAAGTGTCCTTGCTTAGAGACTTAGGCTACATCAAACCTGTAGCTGTTCACCAAAGAGATGTATTTGCAGCAGGTAAAATGTTTGCAATGTGCGAAGGAATCATTCCAGCACCTGAAACAAACCATGCAATCAAGGCAGCTATTGATGAAGCTAAAAAATGTAAGGAAACTGGTGAAGAAAAAACTATTGTTGTTAACTTCTCTGGCCATGGTTTAATGGACTTTAAAGGTTATGCAAGTTATATGGATGGATCTATGGAAAACTCAAAATAGATTTCCTTATCCATTATTTTTTTCTTATTTTTTATTGTTTTTTACATAGAATACTGATTTTATACAAACAAAAACTCTTGTTATCACTTATAAGTGATAACTTCTCTCTCTTTTTAATGAATTTTTCTAATATTTTCATCTATTTTTAGGTATTTTTTCTTATATTTTTCTTATTTCTTATGATAATTTTTAGTTATAAGTTATAAGTTATAACTAATAACTTATAAAATTATAAGAAATAAGTTAAAAGTAAAAACTTATAAATGATAAATTATAAAGTAAAAGTAATAAGATATAACTTAAAACTTATATAGTATAACTTATAAATTATAATATATAAGTAATAACTATGAGGTTGTGACTAATAAGTGCTAAGAAAAAACTTCTAAGTGCCGTAATGAATCAAAAAGGCGGATGTGGTAAGACTACAACAGTAGTTAATTTGGCAACATCACTTGCTGCAATGGGAAAGGCAGTGCTTGTAGTTGACATGGATCCTCAAGCTAATGCTACCACAAGTTTTGGGATAAATAAAACAGAAATCAAGAAGACAGTATACACTGCTTTAGTAAACGAATGCAGCGTTCAAAAAGCAACAATTCCTACTAAAATTGAAAACCTATTCATACTACCAAGCAATATCGACTTAAGTGGTATCGAAGTGGAATTAAGCAAGGAAGCTAACTATCATATAGCATTGAAAAACTTACTTGAACCGATTAAAGGCATTTTTGATTACATTATTATAGACCTGCCACCATCTCTAGGAATAATTACAATAAATTCATTGATAGCAGCAGACAGCGTATTGATACCAATTCAAGCGGAATACTTTGCACTTGAAGGATTAGCGGATTTAATGAATACAATCAAGCTTGTGGAAACTAGATTAAGAAGCCCAACACCTATCAAGGGAATACTTCTAACACTGTATGATGCAAGAACCCGGTTAGGAAGGGAAGTCTATTCCGAACTAAAAAAATACTTCAAGGACAAGGAATATGTATTCAATACAGTAATTCCAAGGAACATACGTTTGGCAGAAGCTCCTAGTTATGGAAAACCATGTATTGTCTATGATCCAGAAAGTAAAGGAGCAATAGCTTACTTGAAACTTGCTAAGGAAATATTGGAAAGAGATGGAAAATAAAGAGAGGATATATTGATTTAGAACAATGATTTTGATGATTATGAATTATAATTAAATTTTAAATTTTAAACACGAAAGGGTTTGGTAAAATGGCTAAAAAGGAAAAGAATACAGGATTAGGAAGAGGATTGGATTCATTGATTCCAAAGATCGAAGAGACAGAAGTCGAAGAGGGCATTAGTCTTGAAGATTTATTAAGGGAATCCGAAGATGAGTCAAAAACATTTGAAGAACTGGTGGAAGAAGTTGAAGAGGAATTTGATGGTGAAGATGAACTTCAAGTTTTAGAAAAATCAGCAGATGTTGAAGATGAAAAACCTAAAGACTCATCCGAGTACACAAATGTTTTCTTCAATGACGATGAAAAAGTGGAAGATGATGAGATAAAAACTGAAGAAAAAATCAGTTCAGAAAAAAGTGTAGAAAATATTGATTCTACAGTTAATTTAAATGAAGAAACTGATGCAAGTAGTGAAATAATTGAAGCTTCTGATGATATAAAAGAAGTTGGTAGTCTTCTCTCAGAAAAAGAAGAGAAACTAGTAGATGAAGTCATCGAAACTGTGGAAAAAAACCCAAGAATCACTTTATGGTCAGCAAAATCAGCAGCTGTACTAAGGTACTTGAGAAAAACCGAACCTGAATTCAGCATAAGCAGTGAAGCATCAGACTTGATAGATGCTGCAATAGCTGAAAAGTATCCTGAAATTTGGACATTGTTTAATCATTTGTAAGATACTTACTAAATCTAAATTATGATTATCCACATAACATCAATAAATCAAAGGATTGGTAGATGATTGGAATCTTAATTGATTCCATTATCTATCAATGAAAAAGATGAAAATTTTAAAAATTTTTTAATAGCTAATTTTAATTTAAATAAAAAATAATTTATACTAAATTACAACACGGGGATTGAAATGAAATTAGGATTTTCACTTCTTTCACTTTTCATGAAAGATGTAAATGAAATGCTTGATATAGCAGTAGAAAATGGCTTTGATAGTGTTGAACTATTGGCTGAAGGCCCATATAGACCTGATGAAATGCTTGGAAACAAGGAAATCACTGAAGTATTTCACTCATATGACTTGGATATCTACATGCATGCAGTGAATGTTGACATTAACCTTGCAAGCCTTAATCCGGGAATACGTAAGGAGTCTGTGAAACAGACAAAGGATTGCCTTGACCTTGCTGATGAGATAGGTGCTATCGGAATTACAGCGCACCCTGGTAAAATAGGAAGGCCTGAAAAGTACCTAAGGGATATGGCACTAGAATTCTTGACTGAAACAACCCATGAACTGGTGGCTTATGCAGAGGACAAGGAAGCTAAAATATCCATAGAAAACATGCCAGAACGCTTTTCCTATCTTGGAAACCGTGCCTATGAATTGGAAAACCTTACCAATGAGACAGGTTGTAACATTACAATAGATTTAGGCCATGTCAATACATGCGAAGATCAGGAAAGTTTCTTCAAGATTCCTAATATCCTATATAACCATATAAATGACAATGATGGAATAAAGGATAAGCATCAAGCAATCGGTGACGGTACCCTTGACTTGAACTTATTGAAATATGTGAAAAATGGAATCATTGAATTGAATAATTTCGATAATGTGATGAAAAGCAAAAAGGTAATAGAGGATTTCTTAAGTGAAAATAAGTAAAAATAGAAAAAATTTGGCTAGGTATAAGAACTTAAAATAGCTAGTCTAAAAATCAATTTGAAGAACTTCTGAAATGTCTTCTATTACAAAATCAGCATATCCTTTTAATTTATCTGGAAAATCGCCATCTTTCTGTTCAGTTGTTAAAACAGCGCTGTCCGCTTGCTCAAATGCCAAAATGTCATTTGGGCCATCACCAACCATCATGACTTTATAGCCTTCATCCTGAAGTTTTGAGACAATTTCCGCTTTTCTATGTGTGCTTGCTGTAGCAAAAGCATGGTCTTCAGGTATTCCAGTGATGTTTGCAAGCTTTTTGATAGCACCAGATCTGTCACCTGAAGCAATGAAAACATCTATGTCCTTATCCTGAAGCTTGGCTATTGTGTCCTTGACACCGCCGAACAATTGGCCAGCAGATGTTATAGTGTAAGCTATTCTCTCTTCTGCAATGTCTATAATGACAGCTGAACCGTTGCATAATTCCATATGTGGAACCCTTTCCTTCAATAGTGGGAAAGTGTCTGTAATGTCCTTGATGACCGCTGTATCCTTCTCCAGAATAGCTGTGATTTCCTCTTTTGAAACTTCTGTTGAATAATAGCTGATGTCAAACTCTATGTTGTTTTCCAATACAAAATCGCTTATCAATGTATTTGGATCCAAGTCCTTTAGACGACTTGTATTGAATTGGAGAACTACAAGTGCGGCATTCAAGCAAGTGTCAATCAAGTCCAAAGAGTTTACATGAGTAATAAATTCCCCTGTAGACACATCCTTTATAACCCTGAACCTTTCCAATAATGTTCCTGAGTTATCGAATACAATAGCTTTTTTAGTCATTATATCAGCTCAAATTAATAAGTAATTATAATTATGGATAAGTCATATATTAAATTTATTGAAAGAAAAGTGAAAAAATGATGCTTGAAAAAAAATTAGAATTGAAAAACATTTGCCTTAAAAATCGTATAGTTATGCCTCCTATGGCAAGGGAAGCGAGCATTGAAGGAAAGCCAAGTGATGAACTGATTGATTACTACAAGAAAAGAGCGGAATATACTGGCCTTATAATTACAGAACATGCTTATATATCTTTAGAAGGCAAGTCAAGTCAAAGACAACTTTCCATGGCAGATGATTCCGTTATAGACAGCTTTAAAAAACTGACAGATGCCATTCACAAGGAAAACTGTTTTGCAATAGCCCAATTGAATCATGC
>NZ_CACZTX010000013.1 GCF_902784195.1 uncultured Methanobrevibacter sp. | reverse complement strand
GAGAGTCCTTGTAGTGTCTGCCTTTGGATCGCATCCAATAACCATGACCTTCTTTCCTGCCCTGCTGTATGCGGCGGCAATATTGGCTACTGTGGTACTTTTTCCAATACCACCTTTTCCATAAATAGCTATTTTCTTCTGTCTTTTCATCTTTACACCAAAAATTAGTTTTAAAATAATCCGTAATTTCAGTAAGTATAATAATTATTCTCTAGGAATCAATTTATTTAAATCATTCATTTATTCTCTAGGGATTAACTTATAAACAAAATCGCTTTCTCTTAATTTCTTATCAATTGCTATTGCTACATTAGAACCTTTTTCTGCTTTTTCAATAGCTTTCCCATCAATTTGCATAGAGTCGATTACATGGGTAATGGAACCTGTAGTTGGCCCTTGAACCATAATCTCATCACCAATAGCCAAATCATCCCATATCTTTAGCTCTGCAACCCTAATCTTATTATAATAATTCACTACCTTTCCAATATCCTTTTTAATGAATTCTGATTGATTGTTTTCACTGATTTCATATGGAACATTGAAGTAAAATCCAGTATCGTAACCTCTATTGAATACCCTCATAAGCTCTTCCATCCATTTAGGATCATATTGATAATTTTCTGGGTCTTCTTGATACAAGTCAATGGCTTCCCTATAAACCTTAACTGCAGTTGCAACATAATCGGGAGATCTTGCCCTTCCTTCAATCTTAAATGAATCGATTCCAGCATCAATGAGTTCTGGAATATGTTCTATCAATGCCATATCCTTTGGAGAGAAGAAATTTGTCCTATATGAATCATCATAGGAATTTGAGATTATGAATGACTCATCATCACAATCTGAAAAATTAATTACATCATCATTTTCATCTTCCTCAAAACTCAGTTTCCATTCCTTTCTGCAAGGCTGGAGACAATCTCCACAATTAGCGCTTCTGCCATACAATCCATAGCTCAAGAAGCATCTACCTGATATTGCCATGCACATTGCACCATGAATGAATACCTCCGTTTCAATGGAGGAATTGCTTTCTTTAAGTTTCTTAACAATCTCACTTATCTCACCTAAAGACAATTCCCTTGATAATATGGCTCTTTTAACACCTAATTTCTCCAGTGTCTTCAATGCATAAAAATTAGTTGTGTTTTCCTGAACGCTCATATGGGCTTCAAGGCCATTTTCAATTGCCAAATCTATTAATGAAATATCTGATAGAATGATTCCATCTGCACCATACTCCTTGATATAGGGTAATTGTTCCTTTAGCATTTCAATGTCTTTGTCTTTCATTATGGTATTTGTGCAGACATATAGCTTCGCCCCATACTCCCTTGTCATTTCACTTGCCTTTTTTATGTCTTCAAGAGAGAAATTACTTGCATTAACCCTCATATTCATATCTTCAAGGCCAATATAAACTGCATCTGCACCGTTTTTAAGTGCACTGGTCAATGATATAAAATTTCCTGCAGGAGCTAACAATTCCACCATAAAAACAACTCATTAATAAATCAAACAAAATTTCATAAAAATTAAATAAAAATAAAAAAATATAAAAATAGAAATTAAAAAAATAAAAAGATGAAATATTATTCATCTTCTTCAGCTGCATCCATTAAAGGTTGATAATAATCGTAGTAAGATTCCGCTTCTAAATCCTCTGGAATCTCAGTAGGATAATCTTCATTGATACAGCCTAAGCATAAATTGTCCCCGTCGATGCCAATAGCTTCGATAAGAGACTCAATGCTGATATAACCTAAAGTTTCTGCACCTAACTGTTTTCTGATATCATCGATTTCCAAATTAGCTGCAATCAATTCCTCTTTAGTAGCAAGAGCAACACCGTAGAAACATGGTGCAATTACAGGAGGACATCCAATCAACATATGGACCTCCTTAGCGCCTGCTGCCTTAAGGATTCTTACTAAGGACTCGGAAGTTGTACCTCTAACGATACTGTCATCGATTACAACAACACTTTTTCCTTCAAGTTCATGTCTTAATGGGTTTAATTTAAGTCTTACAGCAATTTCACGCTCTTCTTGTGTTGGCATAATGAAAGTTCTTCCAACATACCTGTTTTTGATTAAACCTTCACCGTATGGAATGCCTGAAGCCCTTGCATAACCAATAGCTGCAGGGATTGATGAATCCGGAACAGGCAATACCAAATCTGCATCAATAGGGTATTCCTTATACAATGCTTCACCGATTCTAAGTCTTGTATTGTAAACGCTTCTCTCATCTATTACGCTATCAGGACGGGCAAAGTAAACATATTCGAACATGCAATGTGCCTTTTTGGAACCTTTTGCAGATGGCAAGATATAGGAGTTGACCTTATTGTCCTTGAAGTAAATCAATTCACCTGGTTCCAAGTCACGGATAAGCCTTGCATCAATCACATCAAAAGCAACAGTTTCAGATGCAACTACAAAATGGTCATCTGTTTCGCCTAAGACTAAAGGTTTCATAGCCATAGGATCTCTTAAAACATACAATTCATCATTGATTAGAATAACCAAGGAATATGAACCTATTAATTTTTGAGAAACTGTATCGATTACCTTAAGGAAATCCTTTTCAGTCTTAGCCTCTTCCTTAATCAAGTAACAAACAACTTCAGAATCAGTGTCAGATTTGAATTCATAACCTTTCTTAATCAATTCCTCTCTTAAGGAACCTGAATTTACAATATCACCGTTATGAGCCATAGCGATGAATCCATCATCCAATTCAGTGAAGAATGGCTGTGAATTTTCTATTTTTGATTGTCCAGTTGTGGAGTACCTTACATGTCCAATTCCTACATTTCCAGCTAAGCTTTTGATTAAAGCATTGTTGAAAACATCAGTTACCAGACCCATTCCACAATAAAAATTCAAACCATAATTGATGTTATGAGTAGCTATACCTGCAGATTCCTGTCCTCTATGCTGTAAAGCATATAAACCGTAATAAATCAAGTGAGAAACATCCTTAAGATTGTCCTTAGAATGTATTCCTACAATACCACACTTATCTTTCAATATTTAATCTCCTTACCCTATTAAGACATAAAATTTATAATAATTTTAAATCATGAATATAATATTTTTACTATAATTGAACTTAAAAAAATATTATATAATTATTTATAAATTTTCTAATATTTATAATAAATCTTTTTGAAAAAAATTTAGTAAAAAATAGATGGGAAAAAATTTGAAATCTTTTAAAAATAATTAAAAAAATTAGATAAAAAAATAGTAAAAATAGTGAAAAAAAGAAAATTAAAATAAGTGATTATCTATCCCCAAAGGTTTGAAAAAGCATTGTAGATTTCTTCTTCATCATCATCTACATTATCTTCATCATCATAATCATAATCTTCTTCACTGTTGTTATAACTTGGATTTTCACTTGAGTCATCCTCTTCATCCTCAATTGCTTTAAGAGACTTGAGATTGAAAACATTTATGTCTTCCTTTTTGGACTCATCAATGAAAGCATTGCTAAACAAATCATCATCAATGATGGAATCAGTAGAATCATTTTCTATATTGGAATTTCCTTCAAATCTTTCATTATAGATAAATCCATCATCTTTTGGAGTATTGAAAATGTCATTCTCTTCTAATGTCTCAAATCCAGATGTGGAAAATGAAGAGCTTGAAGAGAACTCATCAATGTCATCAAACTTGAAATTGCTTTTGAAATTATTGTAATCCAAATCCTGCTTATTTGTATCAGCCAAGATAAATGCAGTCTTAATGATCTTCAACCAATCCAATGCATCTTCCTTAGACTTCGCACAAATGGCTCCTTGACCGATCATAAGGTTTTTAGGACGGAAATTGTCTGTGCTGATTAAAATAAACTTATAAACATCCTGAGACAAGTATTCTCCAAAAAGATCATACCACAATTCATTTAATGAATAGACTTCCAATGAGTTCTTGCTATGGATTCCCTCAAATCTTGATTTTAAATCTGAGAAGTCTGACTTGATTTGATCCAATTGCCTTTGAAGTATTTTTACTTCCTCCAATGCCTTTTCATTTTTCTCTCTCAATGATTTGGATTCTTTAACTAAAAGGTCATTTTCTCTAGTTATCTTATCATATTTCAATGATTCCTCTTCGAAATCTTTTTTAAGTTCAGAATACTTTCTTTTTGAATCATTGATTGAAGATAGATTGGAAATGCTGTATAATCCTCCACGAATAATTGAATTTGCTATTTCATCCTCCATGAGATTATCATCATAATCATCATAATCATAGCCATTCAATTCATCAAGTGAAGGAAGTTTCAAGTATTCAATGTAATTAAACTCATTCTTCAATGATTTCTTGAAGTTTTGATATAATCTATGGCTTTCTGCATTGTTTTCAGATGCGATTAAAATCAAATCTGCACCAATTACAGTATTTTTAGCTATTCCGATGTCTTTTGTAGGAATAATAGAGGAGATATTCACATTAAAATTGGATAAGTCAAAATTGCTTACAGCCTTGGAAAGGAATTCCAAATAATCCAAATTGGTTAGGATTATCCTAACATCAACCAATTCTTCTGCATTTAATTCATTTGAGTAATTATCTTCAAAATCGTTAAATCCATAATTATTTTCTTCAAAGTCATTATCCATTTTAACACTCCACCATAAAGAAATCACCCTTAAACATAAATTTCTTAGCCTTTAAGAAAAAAAACTATCATATTTTAACTATGAATCTTTTTATGCCAATTCCAAGCAGATTCGACAATGTCTTCCAATTCAGTAATTTGCGGTTTCCATCCTAAAATCTCTTCTGCCTTTTTGGAATCAGCTATTAAAATATCCGGATCACCTGGACGTCTTCCTTCAATCTTTACATCAAAGTCTATTCCAGTGACCTTTTTGCAAGTGTCAACAACTTCACGCACTGAAAATCCATTACCATTTCCCAAATTGAAAATATTGCTGTCATGGAATGGGTCCTCTAAATACTGCAATGCTTTCAAATGAGCATCAGCCAAGTCATTTACATGAATATAATCCCTAATGCAAGTACCATCAGGAGTACTGTAATCATCCCCGAAAATGGAAATGCTGTTCCTTCTTCCAAGAGCAGCATCCAATACCAAAGGAATTAGATGGGATTCAGGATCATGGTCTTCACCAATTTCACAATCCAAGTCTGCACCTGCTGCATTGAAATATCTTAATGACACATATTTCAAGCCACCAAAATCAGATTCATCCTTCAACAGGTTTTCAACCATTAGTTTTGATTCCCCATAAGGGTTGATTGGCTTCAACTCACTATCTTCACTGATAGGAATTGATTTTGGAATACCATACAATGCGGCTGTTGATGAGAAGATAAATTTTCTTACTCTGAATTCCTTCATTACTTTAAGCAAATTCAAGGTGTTTTCATAATTGTTCTTGAAATACTTTTCAGGTTCCTCAACAGATTCCGCTACAGATGAAAATGCTGCAAAGTGCATTACTGCTTCAATATCATGGTTTTGAAAAATTTCTCTTAATTTATCACTATCACTTAAATCCGCATTAACTAATTCCCCCCATTTTACTGCAGATTTATGACCTTTGGACAAATTATCCAATATGACTGTTTCATAACCTGAGTTATTAAGTAATTTATTAATATGAGAACCTATATATCCTGCTCCACCAGTAACTAAAATCATATTATCACGAATAACCTATTATTGAATTAATAAAATATTTTCCATTTCTTAATTTAAAAAATATTTGATAAATATTCTATGTTTAAAATTTATATTAATATTTACTATATTTTAAGCAATATATAACTTTTTACATTAATTTAATTAAAATAAAGGAAAATTATTAGAAAAAGAGTAAAATAAGATTATTAAAATTATTAAAAAAAAATAAAAAAGAAAAAATAGTCAAATTCTTCCCAAAAATTGGAAAGAATTTTGGTCCAGGTTTTCAGGCCAAAGGCCTAGAAAAGCTGGTCTATAAGAATAATTTACGTAATTTTAATGCTGCACTTGGTTGAACTTTAATTAAAGCCTTTACAAGTTCAGTGGTTCCAAGAGTTTCAAATTCAATGTCTTGGAAAGCTTTTGCAATGCTGTTTAAGTCATCATCATTTAAAGACCATAAGTAATCACAAGCTTTGGTGTATTTGTCCATATCGTGACCCATAGCTTCATCAACCAAATCAGCATATTTTTTAAGGAATTCTTTGGAGCAGTCTCCTGCAGCAATAGCTTCAGCAGCGGTTTGTCCTGCTAATTTACCACCAGTAATACCGCTGGTGATTCCTCCACCGGTTAATGGGTTAACTTGACTTGCGGCATCTCCACAAAGCATAATGTTGTCATTGTACATTTCCTTTACAAGACCACCAACAGGATCCCCACCTACATTCAATTCAACAGGTTGAGCATCCTTAAGTGCGTAACAGTTGTTTACAGCATCAACTAAGTATTCATAAGCGGATTTTTCAGCCATTTCAGGAATGATAGCAAGTCCTGCATTTACGATATCGTCACCTTTAGGGAATAACCAGAAGTAACCACCAGGTGCTACGCTACCGAAGTAGAACTCAAGAACATCGTTTCTTTCCATTTTAGCATTACACATTTCAAACTGTACACCAGCTTCCATGTGTTTAGGTTTGGTGATAGCCTTTAATCCAGCCCATTTAGCTACGTGGGATTCAGGACCATCTGCACCGATAAGGATTTTAGCGTTAATGTCGTAAACTTCACCCATGCATTCACAAGTTACAGTGTAGGATCCATCTTCCTCTTTCTTAAGACCTTTTGCTTGGGTTTTGATTCTGATTTCTGCCCCTGCTCTACCAGCTTCCATAGCCAAATGCTTATCGAAAACTTTTCTTTCCAAGATGTAACCCGCTTCAGGCAATTCAACTACATCGTTAGTTAACCAAACATCAGTTCCATCTGGAGCGATTAATCTGATACCTTCGATTTCTTGGGTAATCCAATGAGGGTCAGCTTCAAGCTCTAAGATTTCAAAGGTTCTTTTGGAAACACCTTCTGCACATCTTTTAGGAGCACCGATTTCAGATTTCTTATCCATGAGAATTACTTTTGCCCCACCTTTTGCAGCAAATCTTGCTGCAGTGGAACCAGCAGGTCCAGCACCAATAACTAATACATCAGTTTTAATCATAATAATCAATCCTCGCTTATTCCTCTTCCATTTCTAATGCTGCTAAAGGACAAGCATCAACACAAATTCCACAGTTATTACAGTTATCATCAAAAACTAAAGCAGTTTCCTTTACTTCTATGCAGTTTCTTACACAGACACCTGCGCAACAACCGCAGTAAGAACACCAATCTTTTACAATCATAATTAAGTCTCCCTAATAGTTTCATTAAATTTTAATTATTTTTAATATAATTAGTATAAAATCATCAATTTATTTTAAAATATTTTAAAAGCTAAAAAACAATAAATAAATAGTTTTAGAATATTTTAGAATAAATAGTCTTAATATATAACATAAAAATATATATTTTTTATTATATATAATCTTTAGGTTAAAAAAGGAGAAATAATGAATAAATAAGGAAAAATAGAATTAAAAATTAATAAAAGTAGAAAATAAACTATAAAAAGTTAATAAAATTAATAAATAAAATGCGTAAAAAGAATTAAAAAATCGACATTAAAATAATAAAAGAAAAAAAGAAAAATTCCAAAACTAAATCATGTTTGGAACTCTAAGTGAAGTAGGCAATGGCTTGATCTTAGCAGGGGTACCAATAGCCAAGTAATAAGGAGGCACACTACGGGTAACAACTGCACCAGCAGCTACAATAGCTCCTTCACCAACTTCAATATTGGATAGGAATGTAGTGTTTCCACCAACGGAACATCCTTTTCTAAGTTGAGGTCCTTTCAAATCATATTCAACTCTGACAGGATATCTGTCATTGGTAAAGCAGGCACAAGGTCCAATGAATACATTGTCCTCAATGATACTGTTTCTAGGAATGTATACATTTGATTGAATGCTTACATTGTTACCGATTTCACATCCACCTTCAATTACAGTGTTTGTACCTATCAATACATCATTACCAATAGTAGTATGATCTCTTACAACAACATTATGTCCAGTTTTAAAATCATCTCCAATGATTACATCATTATAGATTACAGTGTTAGACCTTAACAAGATGTTTTTACCTAAAACAGGGTCTTTACTAAATCTTTTATAATTAACTCCTAATTTGATTCCTTCCCTAATTAGTCTAGGGTCTTTAGAGTCATTATTGTTTCCACGTAAATTTAAAAAACTAGGCATAATATCACCTCATTAAAAAGTTCAATGAACTTAAAATTTTTACAATGTTAATATATTCAAATAATAGTATGTTTAATAAAGTATAAAAAATTAATGATTTAAATTGAATTATTTTTAATATGAATTATAAATCCAATTCTCTCAATTTTTTATCCATTTCCTCTTCACTAAGCTCATCTTCCTCTTCAAGTTCCATTTCATCATCCAAGACTTCATCTTCACCAGAAGCAATCTGTTGAGCTCTCATATTTTCCTCTTCAAGATATTTTTCCTTATTCTCTTCCCAGTCCGCCTTGATTTCTGCAATCAAGTCATCATCAGCTTCAATGGCAGGTCCAGTATAAGAACAATCCTTACATTCCCATTTTGACCAAACCTGTGGAATGATCCAATCTATATTGCTTGAACCGCAACGTGGACAAATAGTTCTTTTCACATTATCACCTTAATAAAATTAAAAATTTTAGAATTATAGAAATTAATAAAAATATAAAATTCAAAATAAAATTTAGCTTAAATTTTAGTCAGTATTATAAAAACTCCATATCAAGTCCAATGCCTCACCTGGTTCAAGTACACCTGATCTGGTTTCCCTTAAAATTCTTTGAATTGAGTACCTTTTCATGTGCGGAAACTTCTTATGAACTTCATACAGCAAAGGACATCCAAATCCTTTAAACTTAATTAAATTATAATGACTGGTTAATGATTTGTTCTCTAATTTTGATACGGATAATGAAGCAGGTAAGTTGAGTCTAATAACTTTATGATTATTGACTTCATTATCTACATCACTTGATTCATTTTCACTGTTTTCATTAATTTTTACTTCATTTTCATCAAAATTACAAATTTGTTCGGTTATGCACTGACTTCCAGTTGCCAACATATCTCCGAAAATCACAATAGGAATATCATTCTCTAAAGCATATTTGTATAAAGTGTCTTCAATGATTTTTGAACATCTGCCACAAGGGTGGAATCTTCCTGTAAAAGACTCCTCAATCAAATCTGCATAATCGACTTGAATGTATTCATGAGGAACATCCAATTCACTTACCAACTTGTCAATGTTATGCTTGAATTGCTTTGGAAGAACAATTGTTCCAGGATCAACTGTAATGGCTATTGGATTGAATCCCAATTTCTTAGCCAATATTAATGAAAAGCTGCTGTCAGTACCACCAGACAATGCTACAATAGCTGTTGGTTGTTCAGATTCAAAATAACCATATGGCCCTTCATCCAAATCCTTGAAATACTTGTAGAAATTAAATGAATAAAGATTATCCAATTTTATCTTTAGAATGTCAATTAGATTGTTCAATGCTATAAATGAACCGTAATCCAAATTTTCCTTGTTTTCATTTACAAATGAATTTAGCTTATTCAATGAAAGGTTCATTCTATACTCCTTTTGAAGGAAATCAGAATAGCTTTCAACATGAATGCTAGCTATTTCAAGCTCTTCTCTGAGTCTTCCAACAACCCACCCTCCTTTTCCGATAATAGCGGATTTGTCGGGACGGTCATTGGTAATAATCCACATTTCATTAGTGTCCTTGTCATATAGAACTTCCTTAATGTCTATATTGACTTCCTCATGACCTATTTCCTTTCTAATCCTATTGATGTGATTTAGAAGAGCATTTACATCATATACCATATTTCCACCGTTTAGAAACAATAATATTTAAAATCTTAGCAATCCATCAGCATGAAAGATAATGTTTTAACAATAGTTATAAAATGATTGAAAAAATAAAATAATTGAAATGAAAAACAATCAGATTCCTTGCTTTTCAAATTCATTATCTAAAAATATGTTCATATTGTCAATAGCCAATTGTACCATTTCAGGGGAAGGTCCACCAGGAACATTTCTTATCTTAACGTTTTCAATTGGATTCAATGCATTGTGAATCAATTCATCATCAAGACCTAATTTTTCAAATCCAAGTTCTTCTGCAACATTATCCACATATGCACCATCGATTTCACTTGGATTCACTCCTTCAGCAACTGCCTCATTAACAATTCTTCCTACAATCTGATGTGCTGTTCTGAATGGTATCTTTCTTTCCCTTACCATAATGTCTGCCAAATCGGTAGCGGTAGCGAAGTTAGCTCCTGCCAATTCAAGGCATCTTTCTGTATTGAAAGTTACAGTCAAGAGCATATGGTTGACTATCTTTAAGGTGTCATAAGCCACATCACAAGCACTCCATAAGTGAGGAGTGATTTCCTGCAAATCCCTGTTGTAAGTGTATGGAATAGCTTTCAATATTGTAAGGATAGTTACAAGTTCACCGTTTACAATAGCGCATTTTGATCTTGCAACTTCTGCAACATCAGGGTTTTTCTTCTGTGGCATGATTGAAGATGTGGATGAGTATTCATCAGCCATTGAAACGATTCCAAACTCGTAAGTGCTCCAAAGAACCAATTCTTCACAGATTTTGGATAATGTAGTGCAAAGAGCGCTTAAGTCAAATACGGTCTCTGCAATGTGGTCTCTTGATGAAACGCCATCCATGGAGTTTTCAAGATAATCATCAAATCCTAATAATTGAGTTGTCAATTCCCTATCAATTGGAAAACTTGTAGTTGCCATAGCAGCAGAACCTAATGGGTTTAGATTGACTCTCTTATAAGTATCATCCAATCTTTGGTAATCCCTTTTTAGGGCTTGTGCATGTGCCATCAAGTGATGAGCCAATGTAACTGGTTGCGCATGCTGCAAGTGAGTGTATCCGATCATGACGGTTTCCTTATGCTCCTTTGCAAGCTCAAGGATACCTTCAATGAATTCAAGGATTCCAATTTGAATTTCAGTTATTCTGTCTCTTAAAAGAAGTCTTATGTCTGTTGCAACTTGGTCATTTCTTGACTTTGCAGTATGCATGAATCCTGCTTCAGGACCTACAAGCTTTGTTACATAGTTTTCTACAGCCATATGAACGTCTTCAACAGAATGGTCAAATTCAAGGGCATCAAAGCCTTCATCACTAAGCTTATCCAATGCTTCAAGGATCTTATCTGCTATTTCTTCATCAATAATCCCTTGTGCCTTAAGCATTGAAGTGTGAGCGTAATTGCATTGAATGTCTGCATCAAAGATAAATCTGTCAAATTCCAATGAAGAGGTGTATACTGCAGCTTCATCGGTCATTTCCTTTTCAAGTCTTCCAGTTCTAATTTTCACTCGTATCAACTCATTAAACAATAAATAAAAATAATCATAAGAATTTTTTAGCTTCATTTATAAACTCTTCAGCAAGCCATATATTCTCTTTTGCAGTGTCTAAATCAAAATCATCATAATTTGCATAACTTGCATCTTCTCTAATTGTTCTCGCCCTAGAGAATCTGGATGCCAACTCCCTATCAAATCCTTCATCGAGAACATACTTTTCACCGATTAATGTGATTACCCCATCATGTGTTTTAGGAGTTAAACCTTTCTTTAAAAGTAAAGCTCTTGCAATAGAGAACATTGCATAATAGGATAAGGTTACGGAATTTCTATATTTGCCTGCTTCCAAAAGAAGCTTGCTTGATTCCAAATCATCAATTGCAATTTCAATACAAGATTCTATTTCATCCAAGGACAATCCCCTCTTCTTCAATGTTTTTTAATAAGGAAAAATCTTGGATTTTATTTAATTTCTCTTCTGAAAAGACATGGACAGATATGAATTCCTTTTTATCAATAACAACATTGAAAACCTCTTCTCTTATTTTAGGTTCAATCAATTTAGCATAATTTGATACAACTAAAATATCAATATCTGAGTCTTCTGTATCTTCTTCTCTAGCTACAGAACCAAATAAAATTATTTTAGATATATACTCATTATTTATAGCCTTTGCAAAATCACGAGCAATTGCTAAACGGTTATTCATAATTATCACCTTATTATTAATAGTGTATATACATTTTATAAATAATAAATGTTTGTAGCGAAATCTAAAAAATAGACTAAAATAAAAATGTGAAAACAGCAAGTAAAAATATCTAAAAAATAGACTAAAATAATTAAAAATGTAAAAACAGCTAAGTAAAAATATCTAAAAAATAGACTAAAATAATTAAAAATGTAAAAATAGCTTAGTAAAAAAATAATTAAAAAAAAGTAAAAAAGTAAAGTAAAGAATAAATCTATTCTTTAGCTTTCATTTCAGTGTATCCGCATTTACCGCAAGCGAATCTGTCACCGTGGTCAGCCATGAAGACACCTTCACCACAACGAGGACAGAATGGGTTTTTCCTTACGATTTTGTCTCCTTCTACAGTGTATAAATCTTTTTTATCAGGCATAATAATATCCTCCTAAACATTAATCATTTATTCTTCCGCTTCATCTTCTTCTTCAGCAGGAGCTTCTGGTTCTTTGTTCTTTTCAATGATGCTTGGTTTTTCTACATCAATTAAAGATGATTCTCTACCATACACTTTAGCGTAACCAGTTGCTTTAGGTTCACCGTATCCTGGTTGAATGTTGTCTACAACGATTAATTCTTTTTTAGTGTCAAGCATTGCAACTAATTTGCTTTTGACATCTAAAAGCTTAGGAGTTGGTTCTCCTACGTATGAAACATAAAATTTAACTTCAGTTCTATCAAATAAAACGTTTTCTTTCTTTTCAAAAATTTCGATTTCCATTATAAAAACCTCTCATTTTAGGGTTTGAATTTAATTAATTATAAAATACAATTAAACTAAGCCATTTCCTTAAAGTAAGTCATAAGCTTAGCAGCTTTGTCTTTTCCATCAGAAACATTTACAAAGACCAATCCCTCATTAGGTTGTCCATATAAGATAACAGCATCTTCAGGTGCAACCAATAAGCATGGAAGAACAGCAAGATCCTCTTCCCCTTTAACTACAATAATGCGATTTTCGCTATCTTTCAAAGTTAAAGAAATGGCTTCCTCTATGGTTTCCCATAGATTTTCAGTGATTGTACCAGCAGGATTGTCTGCCTCTAAAATGTTTTCTGTACGAATAATATCATGATTATGATCTTTACGTTGAATACGATTGTCTATGATTCCCAAATCAGGAATCAAATCATTATCAACAAGATTTTTAGTGGTTTGATCACCAACAGAGATTAAGAAATTAGCTTCTTTAATCATAGGAATTGCATCTTCAAACTCAGGATACAATTTACCTAATGGCTTTTTGAATTCATCTATTAAATTCTCATCTAACTTAAACAAGTTTTAACCTCTATCAATAAATCTCCAATAATAATATTTTAATTAAATATTCGAGCAAAAAATATATAGTAAAATAATTATTATACTTTAATATTTATCTAATTTAAGATATATAAAGTTTAGCATAAAAAATGCCTTAAAAATAGAAAAAATTGATTTTAAAAATAGAAATGATAAATAAAAACTAAAAACAAGAAAAAATAAAAAAAAGAGTTAAGAAAATTATCTTACTCTTAAAGCGTATTCACCAGCTTTTGTAATTCCTAATTCACGAGCAACTTCAGACTCTTCAGGATCAGTTATGATTAAAAGTCCGCTCCAATTAGATGAAGTAGGGTTTTTACATTCTGGACATTGTTGCTTTTCAGTTAATAAATTACAATGTGTACAAGCGTATACCATTATTCTTCCACCTTAGCATTAGCTTTTTCAAGTGCTTTGTTCTTTTCAGCTTGAATCCATTCGAATTTACCTAAGTTAGGTTGTCTCATGGTAAGACCAATCTTAGATTCCTTAATGGATTTTCCTTTAAGACTTAAAGTAACTATTCTTGCTCTGATTCTATCTCCTTCAGTTAAGACCTTTTTGGATTCGTTACCTAAAAGAGATGCGTTTTTAGGATCATAGTTAATATAATCATCAGTTACTTGAGAAACGTGAACAAGACCTTCCATAGGACCGATTCTTACGAATGCACCGAATTCGGTAATGTCTGTCACTTCACCTTCAACAATTTCCTGTTGTTCAGGTTTGAAGAATATTGCATTGAATACAACATTATGGTAAGCAGCACCATCACCCATAATGAGCACTCCTTCACCAATTTCCTCAATGCTGACAGCACCGACCATTAAACCTAAATTCTTATCGAGCTGTCCGACGTATTCCTCATTTAAAGTTTCAATAGCTACATCTTCAAGAGGTTCATCAAATCTGTAAGGTGGAATTCTTACAGTTCCCTCAATAGTTGTCATGTAATACAAAATAATCCCTCGTTTTAAGTGAAATTTAAATTTTAAATAAATTTGTAATAAAGCTAATTTTTATAAATTTTAAATTTATAAATCAATGAATTAATAAATTTTTTAAGTAAATTATGAATATCAATTAAAAATATAATAATGAAACTATTTAAAGTTACTTATAATGCCAATAAGTTAACCGTTAAATCAGATAACCTTCAACTGCCAGATATTTCCTTTGCCTAAGAATAACCAATGCAATTCCTTTTTTCTTTGCTTTCTTTCTTAGATTTGCATCGTTTGTCGCCAATACATTGGACACTCTAATCAATGCATCATCTACAGATTCACCATCATTTAAAGGAATGTCTCTAATTTCAATTTCGCCGGATTGCGCAATTTTCAAGCCTAATCCCGCAGCTAATCTAACCTTTCCTTTGCTATTCTTTTTAAGGCCTTTAAGCTCATTAATAACAAATTTTGTAGTGACCAATTGATAATTAGGCAAAATTCTTTTAAATTCCTCTAGAATATCTACATTGAATTGAAAAGGAATCATAAAAAAGTTAGTATCAATAAATACTTCTCTTTTATCTCCAGATTCCATGTTATCACTGACTAAATTTTAAAATAAATCCAATAATTAAAAACGATTTTTTAAAATCAATTATTGAATTATACCAAATCCAATTAACCTCCAACGTGCACCTACTCTACGGGATAAAGCTACTCTATCACCTTTGTCAGCACATACAGGCAATTTCAATGCAACGCTAACGTTTTTCTTAACTTTAGTAACTACACCAATAGTGGTGGTTGTACCACAGTTAATCATTAAAGGTTCCTTGATTTTAATTGGATCCACTTTTCTTTCATCTTTAGTTCCTACAACACGTTCCAATAGCTCAGTTTTCATGTCAAAGCTATGCAATACTTCAGGCAAAGTACCTTCAGCACCAGCAACGGAACCAGATAATGAATCTGCTTTAGTTAATGCAGGGTCTAATTTAGTAGCTACTCCAATAAGTCCTCCAGGACCTACTTCTTCTACAGATTCTCCACCGGCTTCCAATCCAATGATTTCAGAAGTCAAGCTGATCCATTTGTTCTGTTTACTTTCCTTGACATTAATTCCAGGTCTAATTTCAATAATGTCCCCTAATTTAAGAGTACCTTGAACTAAACTTCCACCGATTACTCCACCTTTAATCTTTTTAGGATGAGAACCAGGCTTGTTAATATCAAATGATCTAGCTACATGCATTCTAGCAGGTTTATCTAATTCTTTTTCCGGTGTAATTATCACATCATTGATAGCTTTAATGAGAATATCGATATTAGCTCCTTGTTGAGCAGATACTGGAATGATTGGTGCATCTTCTGCACAAGTGCCTTTTACAAATTCCTTAATTTCATTGTAACTCTCAATAGCTCTTTCTCTAGGAACAATATCCACCTTATTTTGAACTACCACTACATCCTTAACACCAATAACATCAAGTGCCATCAAGTGTTCCTTGGTTTGTGGCTGTGGACATTCCTCGTTAGCTGCAATTACCAATACAGCACCATCCATAATTGCTGCACCAGATAACATGGTAGCCATTAAGGTTTCGTGTCCTGGAGCATCTACAAATGATACTTTTCTAATTACTTCAGTTTCACTTCCACAATGTTCACAAACATCTTTAGTAGTGTAACATAAAGGCTCTTCACAATTAGGACATTTTCTAAATTCAATATCAGCATATCCTAAACGGATTGAAATACCTCTTTTTGTTTCTTCACTGTGAGTATCTGTCCATACACCAGATAATGCTTTAGTAAGTGTTGTCTTTCCGTGATCGACATGGCCCACAAGTCCTATGTTTACATCAGATTGAACTTTCACAGATTACACCTTTAATTTTTTTAAATAAATAATTTGAATTAAATAATAAACATAAATGAATATTAGATAATAATGATAATTAATAATAAATTCAACAATGAAATTTATATTAATATTGAATTACACTTATGAATAATGTTGTTTTTTTAAGTTAAAATCATATTTATAATTCAATTTTAATATAAACATGATTTAATGCTTTTTAATAATAAAATATAATAAAAATTTAATTTTAATAATTTCAAATAAAATTATTTTAATTTTAGATTCAATGAAAATTGAAAAATAATAATGAAATGAGAATTTCATTATAAATTTCATTTATCATTTTTTTTTATCTGATTATTCTTCTGCTTCCTCTTCTTCAGGATTTAAGATATCAGATATGGATTTGCTACCTGCTTTGGTAACAATAGTGTTAATTAAAACAATATCTTCAGAGATAGTGTTTCCTCTTACGGTTTTTCTTCTTTTAACACCATCGCCTTTAGGTTTGTAGCCTACTCCACCGGTTAAAAGACTTTTGATTCTTCTAGGACCATCAACGTCTTTTTTCATAGCGAAACCGTTTTTGTCGCTACCACCAGTGATTTTTAAAGTGTAGCCATCTAAACCAACGATTTGACCATCGAATTCTTCTCCGATTTTTAAACCGTTTAATTGTTTTCCATCATCAACTTCTAATTGATAACTTAATTCTTTTTCAGATACAACAATTTTAAATGCCAATAAAATTCCTCCTTTTATTTTTCGGAATTTAATCTTTCCTAATCTCTAGTATTTATTCTATAATCTTAAATATATGTGAAATCATCATCAAATTATATTGTTAAATGACTTTTATTGAAATTAATGATTTAATTAATATTCAAAAAGACCGAATTTACCCCAATCTGGTTCTCTTCTACGTTTGATTTCCAAGATTTCATCAAGGGCCATGAATTCGTCTTCATTCAATTTGTCCTTAAACTCTCTTTCCAAGATCTTGTAATGCTTTTCAGGGATGTCTACATATAATGTGTCTCCCTCTTCAAAGTCCTTTCCAGCTACAGCATCGTTGATAGCCATAGCAACCCTTTGACCTCTTGAAATAGCAGTCAAGGTCTCGCCCTTATCTTCCATACTGGCAATTGTACCTACATAGTCCCCATTTGCATTCATTAAAGCATATCCTTGCTTAACGGTTCCTGCTTCAACTTCAATACCACAAATGGCAGGTTTGCTTTGCCTGAATATGAGTTTTGGAAGAATCATGAACTTAGCAGGTTTGATGATTGCATCAAGCCATTGCTTTTTCTGAGCTTCTTTTCTCTCTTGGACCCAAGCTTCATAATCTTCAGTGATCTGATAGATTACATCACCTTGGAAGAGCTTAACGCCAGAATTATTTAAATCGTCAAGAGCCTTTGGATGTACCTTTACATTAAATGCAATGATTACACCATGCTCGATGTTTTCGTCCTTAGCAATGGATGCATCGATTACATCCCTTTTGTTTACATCACCGATTTCTGCAGACCTAATTGGAATCTCCATTTCCTTAAGCAAATGAACAACCGCTTCAAGGGAACCTAAAGTGTCTGCCTTAACGAATAAACCTTCATCATCAGTATCAACGGTAATATCCTCCAATTCCTTTAACAATTCCGCTTCAACGTCCTCATCCTCATTCAATACTCTAAGAGGAGAACCTGAAACGACATCATCAAGATTTGGAGCTGCTATCTTGATACCTGCTGCTGCAACAACCTCATCAACCTTTTTGAATTTCTTCTTGGAATCTCTCATCTCTTCAAGAGGGAGAGGCCTTAAGATAGATCTGATTTTGGTTTTTACAACATTGTTTGCATCCATTAAAGCAATTTCATCACCATCACGGAGCACACCATCATAGATAATGCTATCAACGGTCACTCCAAGACCGGTTTCTTCCTTGACTTCCAATACAGTTCCTTTTGCAGGAGCATCTTCATGGATTTCCAATTGTTCAGTCAAGTATTCCTGAGCAAGACCGAGCAACATTGCAATAAGCTCAATGATACCTTCACCTGATTTTGCACAGATTGGAATGATTGTGATTTGGCTTGCAAAGTCAGTGACTCTGTCGAATCTTTCAGACTGGAATCCTTCCTCATGCAATTTTCCAATGAGCTCGTAGATTTTCAAGTCCAAATCGGTTTGAACTCTTGGAGCTTGCTGTTTGAAGCTTTCCATAAAGGAAGCGCCTTCATGGATATCCCATCCAAAGATTCTGTCAATCTTATTTGCTACAACGATAAATGGAGTCTTATACATTTTCAAAATATTGATTGCCTCATAGGTTTGAGGCTTGAAACCTTCGTTTATGTCAACAATTAAAATAGCCAAATCCGCTAAAGCTCCACCACGTTTACGAAGTGATGTAAATGCAGCATGCCCAGGAGTGTCTACAAAAAACAAACCAGGAATTGTATCCTTAATTGATAATCTAGCTATAAAATCGCCACATATTTCATTAATTGTATCTATTGGTATTTCAGTAGCTCCGATGTGCTGGGTAATACCTCCAGCTTCCCTATCAGCTACAGTACTTCCTCTGATATAATCCAAAAGGGTAGTTTTACCATGGTCTACATGACCTAAAACAGATACAATTGGGGATCTAATCTTCATATAACTCCACTCACAACTAAATAATTCAATAATTCAATAAATTTAAACAATAATAATTTTAATTCGATTATAGACAACGAATTGATTTTTTAAGAAATCTGAATCTATTCGTAAATCCAAGCGTTATCAGACATGGAATAATCACAAATTTCTTCTTCATCGAAGAAAAGAGCAATTTCTCTTTTAGCAGATTCAGGTGCATCAGATGCGTGGATAATGTTTCTTCCAGTATCCATACCGAAATCTCCTCTAATGGTTCCAACATCTGCTTCTTTAGGATTGGTTGCTCCTACCATTTTTCTGATTACAGAAATAGCATCGTCTCCTTCAATAACCATGGTTAAAGCTGGAGCGGAAGTGATGTATTCCACTAAACCGTTGAAAAATGGTTTTTCAGAGTGTTCTCCATAATGTTCTTTTGCTAAATCTTCGTCGATTTGTCTTAATTTCATAGCTACGATTTTAAGACCTTTAGCTTCAAAACGGCTTAAAACTTGACCCATTAAACGTCTAGATACCGCATCAGGTTTCATCATAACAAAGCTTCTTTCAATCATTGTTTAACCCATTTAACTTTTCTTGGTACTCTACCAAGTTTGATCATATTTTTTTCACATTTACTACTACAGAAGAAATAGATGGATCCGTCTTTCTTAACGTACATTTTACCGGTACCTTCTTCTATTTCTTTACCACAGAATGAACAAGTTCTCATGTTAAAACACCTTCTTTAAGTAAGATAAGCTTAATAACCTAAGTTATTAAGGAGTTCTAATCTCCTTAGCTTCTCTGATTGTGTCGAGTAACATTAAAATATCGCCTTCACGTACAGGGCCCATGATATTTCTTGTTAAAATTCTTCCTTTGTCTCTTCCATCGAGAATTCTGCATTTTACTTGCATGATTTCTCCAGTCATACCAGTTCTGTTTAGAACTTCAATAACTTCTGCTGGACTTCCTTCTTCCATATTATCACCTATTAATTATTTTGAAGATATGTATCTTCTAAGGCGCAATACTTATTCTTTAAGTTCTGCAACTTTTTCAACAACTTCTGCTACTAAGTCAGCAGCATCTCCAGCATCTACAATACAAGCGGAAGCAGTTCCAACACTTAAACCAGCAGCTGCACCAACTTTGTCTTTGGTTGCTAAGTATACGTAAGGAATTTCTTTTTCTTCAGCGAGAACAGGAATGTGAGCAACGATTTCAGCAGGGTCAACATCTTCAGCGATAACGACTAAAGCTGCGTTTCCTCTTTCGATAAATTTAGTTACTTCGTTAGTTCCTTTTGCTACTTTACCAGTATTTTGTGCTACTTCTAAAGCTTCTTCTGCTTTGTTAGCGATTTCTTCAGGTGTGTCAAATTTTACATAAATGTTTGCCATATAATTTACCTCCTTTTTCATCTGGCTTTTTGCCATCCATCGGCAAAATAATTACTATAAAAATCAGTAAAATAATCAAATATCAGAAAATAATCAATCTTGAAATTTAAATTTCTATTAATTATAGATAAAACTTTTTAAATATGATACCTAAGATTAAATCCATTTTGAAATCTTATTAAATATAATATCATAATAAAAAGTTAGCTTATAGAAGCTAAAAAATATTCAATTATAATTACAGATTTAAAGTTTTAATCTATAACTCTAAATATTATATCCACATCACTAAATAATAAAGCCTAAAATAAAAGTAAAAAGTTTTTATTCTAGTTTAATATTTTCAATGAATATTATTAGTTTAAGTAAAATCAGCTAATAATATAAAATTTTTCAATTTAGTATTAATGAAATAAATTCTAGAGAACTAGACATAATAAAGTATATTATTTATAGTATATAAATGTTATTAGAAAAATAGGTTTAAAAAAGAAAATAACTAGCAATTTAAGCCAATTATTTAATGATACTTAAAAAAATAAAAATAAAGAGTTCGTAAAAAGGCGTAAGAAAAAGATAAAAGTAAAAATTACTTAAATCTAGATTCAAATCCGAAAATACTAAACAGCAATCTTATTTAATTGCTAATTTAATGTCTTCAGCTTTTACAGTTTTTCTACCTGCGTGGCGTGCAAAGTTAACTGCTTTTTGAGCAATTTCGTTTCCGTATTCTTCGATTGCTTCAGCTAATTCAGCTTTAGCTGCATCAGCTACTCTTTCAGCACCAGCATTTTTTAATATTCTTCCGATAGGAGCGATTGGTAATTCCATATTTAACACCTCAAATTTTTATAATATTAATTGTATATTTTTTAATATATAAATATATCGATAAGAATGCTTAAAATTCAAAATCATTTACATATTTCTATTAATAATTTATAAAAAATAATATTTATTTTTAAAATCAAATCTTAACAAAAAATATAAAAATAATCCAAAATTCATAAAAAAATATTATACAAAAAAGAAAAACAATAAAAAATATTAAAAAAATCAAAGATTAAAAGAAAAATATTGAAAAAATCAAAAAAATATCTGATTTAAACAGAGTTAAGAATTTAAAAAAATAATAAGAATATGAAAAAAAATAATAAGAAAAATGGAAAATTAATCAATTCTCTATCATTATCAGCTTGCCCGTATTGGAATCCTTGTAGACCTTTCCCAATTCAGCATACCCTTCTCCTGAACTTGAACTTACATCAGGAGTCTCATTCAACTGCTTGCCTTGATCTATCTCGGTCACCTGCTTCATGGCATTGATAGCATCCTGCCTTTGATCAGGACTGATATCATCATTGAACACAATAGCCTGCATATTCCAGGAAATGACTAGAAACACCAATAGTCCCACTGCAATAACAAGCATTGCATCCACAAGGTTTGCAACACCAGTCATTGGGTCTTCCTCTTCCTCCTCAAAGGCAGTCTTTCGATTAAGCTTAACCATAAAAACATTACTCCTAAAGCTTTCCTATTTTTGTAAGGACAACATCAGTCAAGACATCAATGTTAGCAATATACTCACTGTACCACCTGCGTCTGATCTTACTGATTACATAAGCAAGTGCACCAGCACCAATACCAACAACAGTGGTGTCAAAAGCAACAATGATCGCATTGGACAAAGTCACAATGTCACCGCTACCTAAAGCAGCAAGACCAGGACCCATAGGAATCAAAGTACCCATCAAACCTAATGTTGGACCGATACGAGTGATAATATCTGTGTATGAGAGTCTTTTCTCCAGTTTCTTTTCTCTGCTGCTCACTAGTTTCTTTGCAAGTGCTATTCTTGATTCAAGGTCAAGATCAGTGTCTGTAATCTCCCTTAAGTCATTCTTCATGGAATTTGGAATCTCTGAAGATTGTACTATATTCAATATTTCATCTTGACTTTTTGCATTTGAGATCTCATTGATTAATCTTTTCATCTCCACATTGGAAACAGCCTTTCTATGCCTGAACTCCCTAATCAATCCACCTAACAGAATGATTGCTCCTATTGCAAATAATAATAGGAAAATGATTACAGGGATTTGAAGACTCTGGCTAACCAAATCCAAAGTAGAAGTTAAAATGTTAGTGCCAACCATATAAAATTACTCCTCCTAAAAACTATACAATTTAATTAAAACTACGATAAATTAAAATCTGATTTAATTATTGAAACTATTGTTTAATTAATCAAATCATTAAAATAATTAAAGAAATATTATAATATTAAATTTTATAAATTACTAATGTAGATAAAACAATTAATAAATCACAATAATCTATTAATTTTAAAATTAAAAAACAAAACTTTATCCTTTAATTTTAAAATTAAAAAATTAAAAGGAAAGCATTTGCCAAAAAAATAATAATTTAGAGGTTTATTATCTAAAAATCTATGAAGCTTAAATTTGATATTTTTTGGCAAACACTCCATCATAAACAAAAATTTTAACTATTCTTCTTCCTCTTTATCCTTCTGACGCTTATAACCAACAAGCAACAACAGCAAAACAGCCAAAACAACAATGCCCAACTGGAAATAATCCACAGACTTCACCACAGGATTATCCTCATCATCAATCTCATAAGCCCTCTTATCAACACTTGAATGAGAATCTGAAGCAGAACCTGCAGACGAAGAAGCAGCTGCAATGCTCAAGCCGGAATCACCATAAGTGTAATAAGTGGAATTCAAATCACCACGAGTGGCATTAGACCTGGAAAAATGACTGTTAGTACCATTAACGGAACCATCAACCCTTAATCCTGAACCGCTGCCGTTACCATTACCAAATCCTGAGACACCACTGCCAGAATGCATCCAGGACAAATCAATGCCCCTACCTGAACCGGTACCTCCTGAACGATAATCACTTATCCAGGACGGAAGGTCACGATCAGTCATATGACGAATGGTATCAGCACCATTGGTATTGTAACGAATAACATTATTCTGACCATTGCCTCCAATGCTCACAGCACGGTCACCGCCTTCACCAATACCAGTGACAAGTATATTGTACATAACATTAGTATCGCTTGTAGTGGAAGCAGTCCCCTGATTCAAGCTGATTGCAATAGGACCCGGAACAGAAACATTATTATATCTGATATCATACTTATGGTTCCCATCGGTTCCTTGAGAATAACTGATGCCATAAATGCGATCACCAGGCTTATAACCGCCAACAGTATCAACAATAATAGTATTGTTCAGTATCCTGTCATCGGAATCCTGCACCTCAATACCAGCAACCAAAGCCCACTGGTCAGTGCCTGCCTTGCCAGTAATGTTAATGAAATTGCTGAATATGTCAATTTGAGTCATACCATTGAAGTTCTGAGAATAAATACCTATGTTCGGACCATTGCTAACACTATGCAAATAATTGTAAGCGATTTTCATATTATTGGCAGGGCCTGTAATCTGTATAGGATAAGCAGTGCCGTCACGGCCACAACCGCCATAAGTGAACACATCAACGCTGTTATCAACAATGGTCATGTCATCCAAACAGTATATGTCAATCGCATACAAGTAGTTTGCAAGGTTCTTTCGAGTGTACAAGTCCTCAACCTTAATGCTGTTTCCGCTAACAGTTGAATTGTCACATGCATAGAAATACACAGAAGACAATGTAGGATACCTGACCCCATTCTGATATTCGCCAAAATTAATGTCAGAATAGACATTATTGTCAGAAAATTGGAGGTTACGGCTATATCCCGCTGCAAATGAAGCCACCTGATCCCCTAAAAATCCACTGTAATGGCCAATCTCACGCAATGGCATAGTAGCATTAATAAGGTTTCCGCAAACCAATGCATCATCACTATATTGCAATATCACCGGATAATTATGCCCTTCATGATAGGCATGACCGACATAGTTGATGGAAGAGTTAATAAGCTTAAAGCCAAAATTATCAAGGGAATAAATGCCATAAGCATCAACATCCTCTGGAGTGTCATAATCCACAGTAACATTATACAGGGTTATATTGTCCCATCCAACAAATATTCCCGCATTATGATTATCCGGAAAAGACTCATCCAATGCAAAGTGCATATTGGCAAGCATTATGCCGCTTGCAGTCAAGCTGAAGACAGTATTGTTAAAAAGGCTATCATTTCCCATAAGACGAGTGCCATTCTTGTCAACAGTCAAAACGCCTTTATGATCAAACAAGCCCTCAAAGACAAGGACGCTACCGCCATACTTGTCTTTTAGAACCCCTGATTCATCAAAATAATCGCCAAGATTATCCTGTACAACAACATAGCGAGAAGAATCATCCGAACTGTTGGCAGAAAGAACTGGAGAACCCTTCAAAACATCATCATCATTTTCCACATCAGAAGAAGAATAAGACCCATCAATCCTTTCAACATCCAACGAATCGGAACTTAACTCCAAACAGGCATCACCACTATCCAGAGATAGAGAATCAATCTCATCAGCATCATAAGCAGACACCCCACACAAAGAAAAGACCAAAACAAGGAACAATGAAAAGACCAAAATCCTACCATTCCATTTCAAAAAAGTCTCACCCTCCATTAATTATTACAATTCTATAATCCAATAAAAATTATCAAAATACATAATTTTCATATTAAATAAATTCGACAGCCTAAATTATTCATTATACATTGAAATTTTGCATAATAAATAAAATAATACACATTTTTCTCCTTTTGCATTTTAAAAGAATGTGCATTATTTTATCCATTAAAAAAAAATATTAAAAATAGGATAAAAGAAATCATCCCATTTTTTCTTATTTAACTTTGATTTTCACTGATTTGCTAACTGCCTTGTACAAAGAGCTGCCCTTAAAGGAAACCTTAGCCTTGAAAGTGCCCTTCTTAGTCAATTTAGTGATCTTGAATGTAGCAACACCCTTGCTGTTGGTCTTAGCGGAATAAGTCCTCTTATTGACCTTGACAGTAAGCTTGACGTTTTTCAAGACCTTATTCAAATTATTTTTTAAAGTAACCTTGTACTTCTTGACCTTAACAGACTTCTTAAATGTCTTCGCCTTAGCAGAAAGCTTAGGAACCGCCTTGGATACAACAACCTTAACAGTGGAGGATGCCTTGTTGTAGTCATCATCACCTGCAAAGCTGATGGATGCAACATAGGCTTTAGGAACCAAAGTCGCAACATTTAAAGACACCTTACCATTTTTATCAGTCTTCAACCTTTTAGATACAGACCCCACCTTAACAGTAACATACTTCCCAAACAAAGCATTGCCATTAGAATCCTTAAGAGTGATAACCAAGTTTTTAGCAACATTATATATAGCAGCCACCTTAGGCGCTTGAATAACTGCATTGCTTTTAGTCTTATTGAATGTTAATGTCTTATTAACTGAAGTCGGAAGATAAGCATAAGGATCACCAGGATAAGAAAACTCAAAATTATAAGTACCCAAAAGATTATCTAAAACAATCTGACCATTACTGTCAGTATCCCTATAAGCAAAAACCTTATTATTGTTAATAATAGCCACTTCCACACCAGCAATAGGTTTGTTGGTGTTAACGTCAGTTAAAGTGATAATAACACTGTTGTCCTTGGCAGTTACAGTTAACTGAGTTTCATTTAAATCTGCTGATTTGATTGTTTTGTTTACATAAAATGGTGAAACCAAATCAACAGTTTCAGAAGCATCAAAATCATAAGTGCAGTCAACAATTTCACAGGAACCTAACTGGCGAGCCTTGACAATACCTTGGATATTACAGTTTTTGAAAGTGGAATTATAAATGTAAACTCCATCAAAACGCCCTTGACTGTCTGATCTACCACCATAGGAATCCACTATAGCATCTGCAGTGATGTTTTCAAATGTGCATTCATTAAAGTTGAATTTTGAAAAATCCCAATTATTAATCAAATAGTTGCCATTGTAATCCTTGAAAGTGCAGTTTTCAAAACTTGCTGTGATAACATCAGTGAGAGTGTCCCTATTAGGTGTTGATCTCTCATATGTTCTTGCAAGAAATTCAGAATCGATAAAAGTACAACTGACAAATTTAAAATCCATCTCATCAACTAAAACATTATAAAGAACATTTACAGGCACACCATCCTGCAATATGCCACAAACCTGAGTATATGGTTTAAAAGTAGCATTAATAACAGTCACTGTATGATTGGTGTTGAAATAATAAGATTGTTTAAATGAAAAGGAAGTTATAATTGTGTCTTCGCCCAGCCCAATATAGGTTACGTTCACATGATCTCCCGGAATTTCATATTCCCCTTCAGCCAGATATATGGTTGCATTATCCTTTAGAGAAATGCTTTTAGACGCATTCTCCCAACTGCTTCCATCACCGCTTGATTCTTTAGTATTATTTACATAATACGCTGAAGGAACATCCACAGGAGACTCGTCTGAAATTGCAGGTCCATCATTAATTATTTCATCCGCTGTTTGCATATCGGTAATGTTTTCAGATGCACTGGCAAATCCAATCGAGATTATAAATAACAGTGATATCAAAAATATCCTTTTTTTCAATTATTCACCACCCTAATGATTTATTTTCTTTAATGAGTAATCGATAAGAATGAAAACATGAAAAAAAATAAATTAAATAAGTAGAGTATGAATTCTCTACTTATTTTTTAACGGTTATTTTTACCTTTTTGCTTAATGCTTTGTAGTATTTGCTTCCTGCAAACTTGACAGTAGCAGTGTATTTGCCTTTTTTGCTTAATTTGGTAATTTTAAAGGTTGCTTTACCTTTAGCGTTAGTAGTTGCTTTGTAGGTCTTTTTGCCTACTTTTAAGGTAAGCTTGACCTTTTTCATTACTTTACCTTTGTTATTTTTAAGGGTAACAGTGTACTTTTTGGTTTTGACTTTAACCTTAAATGTTTTAGCTTTAGCAGCAAGTTTGACTTTAGCTTTGCTTACTACAACTTTAGGGCTTACAGTGGAAGCGGAATAGTCGCTGTCTCCTGCAAACTTGACAGTGGCAGTGTAAGTTTTAGGTACAAGTGTAGCAACATTGAGACTTACTTTACCATTCTTATCTGTGGTTAATGTTTTGCTGATGGAACCGACTTTAACGCTTACTTTTTTGTTTGCTAAAGCTTTGCCGTTTTTATCAGTAAGAGTAATGACTAATTTTTTAGCAACATTGTAGGTTGCAGTGACTTTGCTTGCGGTGAGCTTGGTTGCAACTTTGGTTGGAGTCACAGGAGTGCTGTTGGAGCCGTTGGTGTCATTGGAAGGTGCAGGCTCGTCAGTGAAGTTGAATGACTTGCTGTCACTTATAGGATTGTATGATTCGTTTCCTTCATAGTTGACTGCAACGGTGACTTCTCCAGTCAAGCCAGTGATTGCGTATTTACCGTCATCGCCAGTTACAGCAGTCTGTTCATCTCCGCCATTTACAGTGTACTTGAAAGTAGCGCCAGAAATGGCATTGGAGTCCTTGTCAGTCAATGTGACTGTAACTGTGCCCTTTTCGCTGGAGCTGATGTCAACAACAGAGTCGACTGCAGTCACTGGGAACTTACAGTTTTCATCAAATACTACATTATTTTTTTCTTCAACAATATTAATATCGCTTTTCGGAATTTCAAATGTGCAGCCTTCAAATATTATGTCAAATATATCTGAAAAGTGTTCTGTTGGACCTGGAGTAAACTCATTATGATATTGATAATCATGGCTTATTGTAAGTCCTTTTTTAAATGTGCAGTTTACAAATTTAAAGTTTTTACTTCCAACTTTAACATCACAATCAAAAATAATGTTTTTATAAGTAAATAATACTTGTGAAGTATCTAAAATAAAATATGGAGGTGCATTATAATAATTGTCTTCAGAACCAAAATCTAAATCATAACAATTATCAGATTGGAATATCACATCACCATAACCTATAACCTCACAATATTTGCCGGAAGTCCAGTCCCATTGTGTGTAAGTGCCCTCAGCAATATGTATTTTGCTATCTTTTCCTTCCATTATGTCTCTTGTTGCGTATTTTAAACCTGTGTCAAAACCATATGCATTTTCCCAATCTTCACCACTAACAGATTCTTCAGGATCCCATTCATCAACATAATTTGTGGAACTACTATTTACATAGATTTCGGTTTGTATTCCTGTTAATAAATCATCAATTGATGATCCTAATTCAACATCATCATTATCATCCTGAGCAGGTGCAGAATCATCCACAACTGGCTCATCTTCAACAACAACTGATTCCAAAGAATCACTTACATCATCGGATACCGCATCAACTGCAACGGCATCATCGCTTGCATCCACAACATCCGTGGACACATCCTCTGCCGCACTAGCAGCTCCGATAATACAAAATATAAGTATTAAACATATGCATATCTTTTTAAGACTCATATTATCACAAAATTTAAATTTTTTATTTTCAAAATTCCTCTTCTTCCATTGGGAAAGAGGGAAAGAATATCCAGAAAATTTCTTCAATAAGTCCTATAGGTTCTCATGATTTTTATGTTTCTTTGGTAAAGACATGAAAAATCCTAATGAGACTTACTGAAAAATGGGAAAAAAATCCATTCAAATAATCTTGATAAAAAAGTAAGTTCTTATCAAGCTAGATTGGTGACTACTCAAATGAATTTTACATTTATTATATATAAATATATACTTATATAAAGTTTGCTAAATTAAGTTCGGTCAAAAAATTTTTAGGCATATAAAGTCATTTAACGTATAAATCAAACAACTGTTTTTTTTCGAATATAACTAATTAAAATCTAGTTTTAAATTAAATAACTAAAATATTTCCATTAAAAGTAAAAATAAGTCAATTTAACTGTTTAAAATTTCACTAAAAAATGCTTTTTCTAAGATCATCATACAAAACAACTGTTTAAAATAAATTATGTTTCTTTACCAAAAACACATAAAATTCTATAAAAAACATATTCTATTTTTCCACCTTATACTCCATTCCATCTAGAGTGAAATTGATGATGATATTTATCACCTGATTCTCAATGACAGTATTCGTATCCTCTTTTTTATCAATATTTTCATACTTTTCTATCCATTCATCGAATACCATCACATTGTGCATGGCACCCATGTAAATCTCCTTTAACTTTTTAGGATTGGTCTTTATATAAGCCTCATGGACTTTTGTCTTGGCTCTTCCCTGAAGCTCATCAACATAATCAACACTCAATCCAATATTGCTGGCATGAAACTTTCTTAAGGAATGGGATCTGAAAAACCTGTAATTTCCTACAAATCCCATGCCTAATCTGTCATTCACCTTCTTGAAACTATAGATCAAGGAACTGTCAGTAAAGTCAAAAAGCCTATCATCCAAAGACAATCCCTTTCTTGAAATCAGATACTTCACAATATGATGGCTTGCTTCAGGAGAGCAAAAT
>NZ_CACZTX010000012.1 GCF_902784195.1 uncultured Methanobrevibacter sp. | reverse complement strand
TTGATTTTATCAATATAATCTTTTCTTTGAATAATCATTAAAATCACACTTCTTTTTATAATTATTAATTTATCATAACTATCATATAAAGTTTTCAGTATAATGAAAAGTAAATAATAAAATCAATATTGTTTTCAGTTAAATGAAAATCAATATGAAAATTAGAAATAAATTTCAAACCAATGAAATTAAAAATATAAATATTGAAAGTAAAGAAATCAAATTAATCTTTGTTGCATATCAATATAGCTTGGTTCATTAACTTCATTTACAACATCACCCCATTTAACATCCCCAATCAGCAGAGGCGAATTTGGATTATGTAACTTCTGGTTCCTTTTGACCAGCTCCATATTGCGTTGGCATAATAACATTAAATTTATAATCTCTTCTAATTAAATTTCATCACTCAACAAGAAGTCTAAGATATTCATATTTCGTATTCCTCTCTTGACATATTAAACTCATCAATGGATATTATATATTTTTGGATAATTGTCCTTAACCAGAATCATGGGAGGAATTCCCTTTCAATTGTTTCTTCATGAAAAACCTATATGGATAAGTATAAGTTTACAATTTGATTAACTTCTAAAAGCAGTCAATGGTTCAGACTTGTTAAAACTTCTTCAATGAAATATTCATGAATTAAAGTGTCCTCTGTTAATTCTGGATGAAATGAAATTGCAATGTTGTGTCCTTGCTGAATGGCTATTATTTCACCATCAAATTCTGACAATATCTTAATATCATTTTTGGACCCATCATAAGATTCAAGTGCCGGTGCTCTAATAAACACACCAGAATACTTTTGATTTAATATTTCAATTTTCGCTTCAAATGAATCCTTCTGCCTTCCATAGGTATTTCTTTTAACAGTTATGTCCATAAGTTCAAGTAGTGGCTGGTTGAAATCTGTTTTTTTGCCAAGAAGCACCATTCCAGCACAAGTTCCAAAGACAGGAATATTATTTTCTTTAATAACTTTATCAATACCCCTTTCCTTAATGAGCTTGCCAATTACAGTACTTTCCCCACCAGATATGATTAATCCATCACATTTTTCAACATCATCACTGTATCTTACTTCTTCCACTTCTATATCGAGTTTTAAGTTTTCAACAGTTTTTCTTGTCATGTCAAAGTGTTCTGAAACTGCACCCTGAAGATTTAGGATTCCGATTTTTACCATCTAAGCACCTTAAAAAATAATTAAAAATATGAGGAATTTTAAATTCCCCTGTCCTGCATTCTGTCGGATTCGCTCAAAGTTGACATTTCCAGACCTTTCATGGCCTCGCCCAATCCTTTGGATACTTCCGCCAATACTTCAGGCTTGTCGTAATTTGCAGTTGCTTCAACTATTGCTTTTGCAAATGCTTCAGGATTGTTTGACTTGAATATTCCTGATCCCACAAAAATGCCGTCGGAACCTAACTGCATCATGAGTGATGCGTCAGCAGGTGTTGCAATTCCTCCTGCAGCAAAGTTGACAACAGGTAATTTGCCCAATTCTGCAGTTTGCTTTACAAGTTCAATTGGAGCTTCGATGTTTCGCGCATATTTCCAGAGTTCCTCTTCCTCCATTCCCTGTATTGTTCTGATTTCTCCCATCACCATTCTCATGTGGCGAACTGCTTCTACAATGTTTCCTGTTCCAGGTTCTCCTTTGGTACGAATCATAGCTGCACCTTCGTCAATTCTCCTTAGTGCTTCACCAAGGTTACGTGCACCACATACGAATGGTATTGTAAATTCCTTTTTGTTAATGTGATATTCTTCATCTGCAGGTGTCAACACTTCACTTTCATCAATCATGTCAACTCCTAGGGTTTCCAATATTTGCGCTTCTGCAATATGACCTATTCTTGCCTTTGCCATTACAGGGATGGATACTGCATCAACCACCTCTTCAACAATTGTTGGATCAGCCATTCTGGCCACTCCCCCAGCTGCACGAATGTCTGCAGGTACCTTCTCAAGTGCCATTACTGCCACCGCCCCTGCATCTTCTGCAATTGAAGCCTGTTCTGCATTCACTACGTCCATAATGACTCCGCCTTTTGTCATTTTGGCAAAACCTTCCTTTAACACATCTGTTCCCTTTTCTACCATGTTAATTTCTCCGCCATAATATAATATAACAATTGATATATTGATTTTAATAATATATAAATGTTAAGTTTTTACATAACATGTTTTAAATGAAATCGAAGAAGTTTAAAACTTCTTCATCTTTATTTTTAATAATTTTTAAACATTTCGCTGAAAAAAGTAATATTAAAAATTCAAATTAATTGATAACCTCTAGAACTTACATATAACTAAAATAACTTTTGTTGTGCATCAATATAGCTGGGTTCATTGATTTCCTTTACAACATAACTATCTTTAACCTCACCAATCAGCAATGGCGAATCTGGATTATGCAACTTTTGGTTCTTTTTTACCAGCTTCATGTTGCTGTTGGCGTAACAGTATAGAAATTATCTACTGCTTTTTGATTTTTTTATTTCATTCATTACGAACGAATAATGCTTGAAAAGTAGGTGAATTATCTACTACTATTTTAATGAATTTTGTTTCATAAGTAAATCAACCCAGTTCCATCAATTGACAAGCAAATTTATCATTTAATCTGAAGTTAAAGTTTATCCTTCATTTTTAAATAATACTTCATTTTTTTGAAGTAACATTATTAACTACATCTAAATGAAGTACTTCAAATTGATAAATGAAATTAGATTAATGGCTTAGGACTTTGAGTGAAATCCTGAGGATACTTTTTTTCACATAACTCATATCCAATATATTCCAATCTTTCATTGAGCAATCTTTTTCCATTTTCGGTTACTGCATACAATGGAACTTTTTTTCCAGCATAATATGGTTTTCTTTCTTCAGCAGTTTCCCGTATGTTTATGGAAGAGCATCCTGAAATCACATCAGCATAATCAAATAACATCTCCGCCTCTTTTTTGGAAACGTTGGTTGTATGTGCTACAAAAATATATATGTTGACATCTTCAGGTTTTGGATACTGCCTTAAATCCTTAACCATTTCTGTTGGAATAATTGTTATCGCAATGTTTTTATATCCTCTTTCAATTGCCATTTCAAGACCTTTTAATGGATTCAACTCTGCAGTTTCAGGATTTAAAACATTTTCTCTTCCAACTTTATCCATTACCTCATCAATTGGAGTGGTGCTTATCAATGCGGAAACTCTTCCTCCAACTCCCTGAACAAGCTCAGCGTCATCAATAAGCAATGTCCCTACTCCCTCACATGCTCCAACCACACAATCAACATTGCCATTGATCATGTTGGTTTTTAATGTTTCGCTGGTTCCAAAGCTCATTGTGTCTTCAACATCAATTGACCTTTGTGGAGTGCACATTCCAAATTCATCTATTCTTTTGTTAATGTTGGATTTGATGAATTCTTTTGTCAAAGTTATTTTCCCGTTTTCTATTACGACTTCAGCTTTTCCTAATGCTTCAATTACATGTCTGTCATTCATACAATCACCAGATAACAAATGTTATATACAATGCTTTTTAAATAGATTTTGTAAGGAAAAACTCACAATAGGTCAAAAAGATGAAAAAAATTAAAGATTACGATGACAATTGCCCCATAGACGATACATTGAAATTGATATCCAAAAAATGGGTGATATTTATCATCAGAGACATATTCTTAGGAAAAAAGCAATTCAGCGAATTTCTAGAAGAAAAAACACTAAGCAACAGAGTACTGACAGATACACTCAAATTCATGGAAGACAATGATTTAATTACAAAACAAGTTTTTGAAAATGACATCAAAACTGAATATTCACTAACACAAAAAGGATTCAATCTAAACAAAATTCTCTATAATATGCTGGAATACGGCCTCAATGAAGTAAACAGCGGAAATCTATCTGAAAAACAAAAAGAAGAATTATTAAATGAGTATGAAGTCCTTTTTAAAACCAATGATTAATTTTAACGACTATTCTCATAACATATTAGAAAATTATAAAAATTTTTTAGTTTCTTTTAAAAATTCTTCGGCCTGATTAATTCTTTTTTTAGCTAAATCTTCCCCAATAGAGTCTATTGCAGAATAATCCGCATCTTCCCTGTCTGATTGAGCATTAGTCAAATATTTATACACATTATATCTGAATATATGTTAAAATTCTACGATTTGAACGAATTTCCAAAACTTTAATCACTGAAGAAAATAAAATTAGTATCTGTAGTGAGAGAAAAGTAGTAGATAATTTCTATACTATTGGCATAATATTATTAGTATATTTAAGGGGTTTAAATGGTTAAAAGACTAGTTAAAAAGAATGGAGATGAAATATTTCCTCTTGGTATAGGTGCGATGAGACTTCCTACCAAGAATAATTCCATTGATAGGGAAAGCGCTCAGGAATTTATCTTATTTGCAATTGAAAATGGGGTAAATTACATTGACACTGCCTATGCATATCATGGTGGAGAAAGCGAATCATTTTTAGGAGACATCTTAAGCTTGACTGGTGCTGATGGAGTGAAATATAGGGATAAGGTTAAATTATCCACTAAATTGCCTTCTTGGATGGTAAGGTCAAGAGAGGATATGGATGCATTTTTAAATGAACAGTTAAGAAAGCTCCAGACTGATTTCATTGATTACTATTATGTTCACAGCGTTGACTTGTCAACCATTTTGAGACTTAAGGATTTGGGACTTTACGAATTTTTGGAAAGTGCAAGAAATGATGGCAAAATCAGAAATATTGGTTTTTCATATCATGGGTCTCCACATGAATTCAAAACTCTAATCGATGATTTCCCTTGGGATATGGTGCTTGTTCAATACAATTACTTGGATGTCAATGCACAGGCAGGAATTCGTGGAATTCAATATGCATATGAAAATGACATTGCAGTATTTGTTATGGAACCTTTAAAAGGAGGACTTCTTGCTGGGGAATTGCCTCAAGAGGTAAGTGCTTTGTTTAATGAAGTAGACTCCAATAAATCCTCTGTAGATTGGGCTTTAAGTTGGGTTTTCAATCAAAAGGAAATTACTTGTGTACTCTCTGGAATGGGTTCTCTTGATCAGATGAAAGAGAATATGGCCATTGCAGAAAGGGTTGAAATTGATTCGTTATCTGATGCTGAGATTGAGGTATTGGATAAGGCACAAGGTATTTTCAATTCAATGATGAAAATCAATTGCACTGGCTGTGGATATTGTCTTCCTTGTCCTAGAGGAGTAAATATTCCAGATTGCTTCAATGTTTATAATGAAAAGTATCTATTCAATAAAAAGGCATTTGGTGTACTTCCACATGCTATGATGAATTATTATATGGTTGTTGGTGGAATAACCAATAAGCAAGCAAGTGCAGGGCTTTGCAATCATTGTGGCAGATGCAAGAGGTTATGTCCTCAGTCTCTTGACATTCCGAATGAATTGGATAGGGTAAAATCAGAATTTGAACTCTTGGGATTCAATTATCAAATCAAGTTTGTAAAGAATGTTGCAATGCCTTCAATTAATAAAATATCTAAAGTTTTTGACTTCTTTAAGCATTTTTAGATATTTTATTTTCTTTTTTTAATTAATTTTATTTTTTAACTATTCTATCTATTTTTTTATTTAATTTCTATTTTTTTATGAAATCATTTAAGAATTTATAAGTATTATTAAAAATAAAATATATTTAAGAAAAAACTTAAGAAAAAATTTTATGAGGTCTTTTTATGAAAAACATTTTAATATCAAATGATGATGGTGTTCTTGGTCCAGGTATTCTGGCTAATAAACAGGCACTTGAAGGCTTTGCTAATGTTACTGTTGTAGCACCTCAAGAGAATAACAGTGCTGTAGGTCGCAAAGTCAATATCATGAAGCATATGTATTTGAAAGAGTATGAATTGGCTGATGACAGCATGGCTTACGGCTTGTCTGGAACTCCTGCGGATTCTGTTAATGTAGGTATTAATTATGTTTGCGATGAAAAGCCGGATCTTGTTGTAACTGGAATCAATCCAGGAATCAATATAAGCAGATTCCAAATCACTACCTCTGGAACAGTTTGTGCAGCACTTGAAGCAGTTGGACTTGGAGTGCCTGCAATTGCCTGCTCCTTGTTCTTGGATGATGATTGCTTTAAGCAGGATGAAGAGGGCAATTGGTATGTGGATACAGATTATAGCTTTGCTCAAGAGATTCTTGCTAAATTGGTTAAAAAGGTTTTGGATGAAGGGCTTCCCGAAGGAGTCGACTTATTTAACTTGAATATTCCATCCAAGCCATTGTCTGATAAAATTAAGATAACAACTCTTGCAGATAGAATGCTTCATTTTAATATTCTTGAGAGAGTTGATGAGGATGGAAATGATACAGTCATGAATGTCCCTCAATTGATTGAAGAATATGAAGAGGGAACCGATGGATACTGTTTATTGGTTGAAAGAAGGCCTAGCTTGACTCCTTTAAGCGTTAATTTTGGAGGCAAAATCACTGGATTGGAAGATTGGGAATTTTGATTTTTAAATTGTCATATTTTTAAAGTATAAGATTTTTAAATTATAATCATTAATTATAAGGTGTAAATATGGATTTTAATGAATGGGAAGGGTGGTATAAAGAAATTCTTGATACTCTTGGTTTTTCAAGGGAAGGGGATGAGAACACTGCAGCATTGTTGGATAAGATTCTTGATGAGAAAGGTTGCTTGACCATTGAGGAATTCTTTGATGAGATTATGGAGAAAAAAGACACTTCAAAATTCATTGTTGTTGGTGCAGGCCCTTCCATAAAGAAACATATTAAATATGTAAAGGAAAATTATGACTTGAATGACTATATCCTTGTTTCTGCAGATGGTGCTACAACTGCAATGCTTGAAGATGATCTTGTTCCAGACATTGTTGCTACTGACTTAGATGGTAAAATGGAAGATTTATTGGCTGCAAATTCATTAGACTCTTATTTTGTTATTCATGCTCATGGAGACAATGAAGAGCTCATTGTGAAGTGGACAACTAGCTTTGATAAGATTCTTGGAACTACCCAATCCAAACCTGTAGGTCATTTATACAACTTTGGTGGATTTACTGATGGTGATAGGGCAATGTTCTTCACTCTTGCATTAGGATGTGAGGAAATGATTCTTGCAGGAATGGATTTTGGAACAACTGTAACCAAATATTCAAGACCTAACATTGAAGGAGCAACAGGTCCTGCAGATGAGGTTAAAACCAAAAAGCTGATTTTTGCAGAAAGATTGCTTGCTTGGATAAAGGAAAATGCTGATGTAAATGTGATTAATTTAGTTGATATTGCTAAATAATCCTTTTTCTTTTTTTTTTAATTGTTTTAGTTATTTTATTTTTTCACTTTCTTTATTTTCTTATTATTTTATTCTTGCATGTTTTTTTCTCATTATTTTATTTTCTTATTTGCTTGTTTTTCTAGATTTTTTCTTATTCTATTTTTTCAATAATTTTTATGAATTTTCTTTTTTTATTAAAATTTGTATGTCATTATTCAAAATTAAAGAACTTTTTTATATAAGTTAACATATAATAAACTATATGGCAATAGAAGATATTTTGATGGGAGATGAAACATTATTCCAAAACATAAATGCATTTAATCCTGATTATATGCCTGAAAACTTTAATTTTAGGGACAGCCAAATGGAAGGAATGGCTATGTGCATTAGGCCAGCTATTCAAGGCGGTCGCCCTACCAATTCAGTGATTATGGGTTCATGCGCTACCGGGAAAACAACAGCGCTTAAAAAGGTTTTTGAATTGGTTGAACGCACCACGGATAAAGTGGTTTGCTGTTACATTAATTGTCAATTGCACACAACACGTTTTGGAATCTTTTCTCAAATTCATAAAAAATTATTTGGACATCAACCTCCAGAAACTGGAGTTCCTTTTTCAAGAGTGTATGAAAAAGTTATGAACAGGCTTTCTGCTGACAATAAAGCATTGGTTGTTGCTTTCGATGATGTTAATTACTTATTCCAAACACAACATGCAAATAAGATATTTTATGATATTTTAAGGGCTTATGAGGAATTTGAAGGTGTAAGAACAGGTATTTTTGCAATTCTTTCAGATTTGGAATTCAGATATGCTCTCGATAAGAATGTAAATACTGTATTCATTCCTCAAGACATTACATTCCAGCCATACACTTATTCTGAAATATTCAGTATTCTCCAAGATAGGGCTAGAGCCGGATTTTATCCTGGAGTGATTTCAGATGAAATCATTGAAGAAATAGCTAATCACACCATTGAAGTGGGAGATTTAAGGGTTGGAATTGACCTTCTTAGAGTATGTGGTAATATTGCAGAAGCGAATGCAAGCAGATCCATTACTTTAGAGCATGTTGAAGAAGCAGTATCCAAACAAGGTTCCATTAATTTGATGGAAACCATAAATTCCTTAAATGACATTGAAAGGACTTTGCTAAGGGCAGTTGTTGATAGTGATGAAATCTTAACTGCTGGTGACTTGTCTAAACAGTTTAAGGAAGAAGCAGGAGTTAGCTATGCTACATTCAACAGGACTCTTGAAAAACTTGAATTCTTAAGATTGGTGGACACTAAGTTCACTGGAAAAGGAGTTAGAGGAAATTCAAGGGAAATCATTTTAAGATTTGCTCCTGAGGATATTAAACGCTGCAATCTTTAGATTTAATATCCTACTTTTCAAACTTTTAAAAAAAGTTTGATCAAAACTGTTTCTTTTTTATTTTTTATTATTCTTAATTAAAATTCTATTTTTTATTATTTTCAAAATGAATATAAATTCATAAGTCTAAAATAGCTCTAAGCTTAAAGACTCCATTATCTTCTTTTACACACATTTTATGAAAAGTGATGGCTTTAACTTCGGATTTTGGGCTATGGACATTCCAATCTATTTCCTCACCGCAAGCAAAACAAGTCAATTTATAATTTTCTAGATTGGAAGACTCATCATCAACTATTTTTTCAATATTCACTTTAAAATCAGAAAAGAACAGGAACTCTGTATCCTGCAGGAACAAAAGCTCTTCTAAATAATCATATAAAAGAGAAACCAAATCCTCTGAAACTATTTCAAATTCTCTAGATTCCTCTTTTTTTACTTTGCTTATATCAGTTATAACATTGAACATAGCGAGTCCTGCATTTTCGTATGCCTCTTCTATGGATTTCCCATAGGCATAGAATCCAATGTCTGCAGTGACATCAAAATAATCATATTTATCTGTTTTTGATTCATTATTCTTCATAGCTATGCACCAATATTATTTCATTATTAAGTTTATTATTAATTCTACCAATTAATTATTTAATTTTAATATTATATAAACTGCTTGAAAACCAATTGGAAAATTGTTTTCATTCCCAAATAAATACACTTGAAATCCAACCCCATATTAGTTTTCAAATGCTCTCTTTCTCTTTTTTTATATATGCTTTAGAACTTAGTAGTATTACAGAGAGAAAATTTATAAGAAAACTTAAATTAAAAATGAGGTGAAAAAATGATAAAACATACTAACAATAATTGTGACTTAAGAAGAAAAACCAGTATTATGGATCCTATGAACTTCCACAACCTTAGAATTGACTTTAAAGATTGCATGGTAATATTTGTAGTTCTTACAGTATTACTTTTATCTATTTTAGCTGTTAGCGCAGCTCCAAGCCCAGAAATGATGAGCTGGGTATAATTAAACAAATGAAACCAAACCCATTGTTTATTAAAGGATGTAACCATATAGGATAAAAACTACTAAAGATTTATGAATATTATCGTGCAATTTCTTAAAAAGAACATCTCATAAATATTTAGATTTTTATAAATTACATAGTTTACATCCTTTAATCAATGTGTTTTTAAAATTAAATTTTTATTTTTATTTTATCATTTTTTAAACACTAAAAACTCAATAACCATCATTTAATCCTTTACACCATACATCAATTTTTACTTTTTTTAGATCCATTTGATTGTGTAATTTTTAAATGCATTTTTCAAATATTCATTTTTTGATTTTGTTAGTTTTAATTTCAACAATTAATTTTAAATGTATTATAAAACATAACTATAATATTATATTAGAAATTATATTAGAATTTAATTAGACTTTAATTAGAATTTATATTAAATATAATTGAAATTCATAATTTTTATACAAAAAATTTTATACAAACTTATTATTTAATATTAAATTTTTATTTTAACTTATTCCGTGATATTTATGTCAGTTAAAGAAAATCTTGAAAAGGTAAGAGACAATGTATGGGAACTTCCAAGTAGCTATAGAAAGGAAATGAGAGTTCCTGGAAGATTGTATCTTGATGATGAATCCGTTAAGGATATTGAAGAGGGAGCTCTTGAGCAAGTGGCAAATGTAGCTTGCATGCCAGGTATTCAAGGTGCATCAATAGCTATGCCAGACATTCACTTTGGATATGGTTTCAGTATTGGTGGTGTAGGAGCTTTCAATTACAATAATGGTGTTGTAAGTCCTGGGGGAGTAGGTTTTGACATTAACTGTGGAGTTAGAATGCTTAGAACTAACTTAACAGAAGACGAAATCAAACCTAAGCTTAAGGAACTTACTGAAGTCTTATTTAAGAACATTCCATCAGGTGTAGGAAGTAAAGGTCAAATCAGACTTAAGGACAATGAAATCAATGAGGTTTTAGACTACGGTGCTTGGTGGGCTGTAGAACGTGGATTTGGTTGGGAAGATGACCTTAAGTTCTTGGAAGAAAACGGCAGAATGAAGGATGCTGAATCCGCTGTTGTAAGTGATAAGGCTAAAAAAAGAGGAATTCCTCAATTAGGTTCATTAGGTTCCGGAAACCACTTCCTTGAAGTTCAAAAGATTGAAGAGATTTATGACGAAACTGTAGCAAAGGCATTTGGTCTTGAAGCGGGATCAATAGCTATTATGATTCACAGTGGTTCAAGAGGTTGTGGACACCAAATCTGTTCTGACTATTTAAGGCAAATGGATAAGGCTTATAGAAATTATAAAATCAATATTCCTGATAGGCAATTGGCTTGTGCACCTATTGATTCCAAAGAGGCACAAGGTTACTTGAAGGCTATGGCTGCTGGTGCTAATTATGCATGGGCAAATCGTCAAATGATGTCCCATTGGGTTAGAGAATCATTTGAGGAAGTGTTCTCCCGCAGTGCTGATGATATGGGCATGAGCACCATTTACGATGTTGCACACAACATCGCTAAAAAGGAAGTTCATAAGGTAAAAGGTTCCCATATGGAGGTTCTTGTTCACAGAAAAGGAGCTACTCGTGCATTTGGTCCTGGAAGACGTGAAATTCCTAAGGAATACAGGGATGTAGGACAACCTGTATTGATTCCTGGAACTATGGGCACTGCTTCTTACATTTTGCACGGTACTGATGTTGCTATGGAAGAGACCTTCGGTTCAACCGCTCATGGTGCAGGAAGAGTCCTATCAAGAACTGCTGCTAAAAAACAATTCACCGCAGAAGGAATCAAGAAGGAATTGAATGCAAAAGGAATTCATGTAAAAGCAAATTCCGCTCCTGTTTTAGCTGAAGAAGCGCCAGGTGCTTATAAAAACGTTGATTCAGTTGTTAAAACATCTCATGATGCAGGAATTGCTAAATTAGTTGCAAAAGTTGTTCCTTTAGCAGTTACAAAAGGATAATATTATCCTTTTCTTATTTTATTTTGAATTTTTAATTAATTTATTAATTTATAAAATAATTGTTTTATTAATTTATTAAGACAATTATTATTTTTTATTTTTATTGAGGTTATCATATGATTGGAATTATTGGTGGTAGTGGAGTAGAAGAAATAAGTGAATTGGCAGATGCAACTGAAACCAAAGTTATTGAGACTGAATATGGCTCTGTTGAGGTTTCCCTTTTAAGCATTGGGGACAAGACAGTTGCTTTCTTGCCAAGACACTCTGCAGGTCACACTTGCCCTCCACATAAAATCAATTTTAAGGCAAACATCATGGCACTTAAGGAGATAGGTGTTACCCAAATCATGGCTACAAATGCTGTAGGTTCACTTGATTTGGATATTGGTCCTGGATCCATTGTTCTCCCAGATGACTTTTTGGATTTCACTGTAAATAGGGATAGGACTTTCTATGATAATGAGGTTATTCATATAGATATGACTGAACCCTTCTGTAACAGATTAAGAGGAGCTATTTTGGCTAATTCTGGATGTGTAAATGGGCCTGTGGTTGATGGAGGAACAATTGTATGTACCGAAGGACCAAGATTTGAAACTCCTGCTGAGATTAAAATGTTTAGCATACTTGGAGGATCAATTGTTGGCATGACCACCTTGCCTGAAGCGGTTCTTGCAAGGGAAAAGGAAATGTGTTATGCTCCTATAGCTGTTGTTTCCAATTATTCAACTTCCATTTCCCCCACTAAATTGAATACTGATGAGGTTTATGGGATAATGGCTAAAAAGAAAGGGGAATTAATTAAATTATTGTTCAACACAATCAAGGAATTGTCAAAAGAGTGTGATTGTGAGTGTCATCACATTTTAGATGATGCTCATATGTAGTTAAATTTTTTTTATAATTTTAATTAATTTTTTATTTTTAACTATTTTTTCTTATTTTATTGTGCTTTTTTTAGCTTTAATTTTATTTTTTTCAATAAATTCAAAACCTTTATATGCAACCAAGTTTATATAATTGTTACCATATCAACCACATAATCTAAAATTTTCAATCATGTTAAAACGAGGGTGTTTTCATGTTTGGATTTAGTTATTATAGATTTAATGAAGGGGGCATGAATCTATAATTGTGGTTGATTACACCAATAGATCATCATAATAGAGTTTCATCATATTAAATCACTCCTATATTTCGTTTGTTCATAGTATCAACTCATTTGTGCCTTTGTATTTTGTTTGCATTTTTTAGTTATGATGATTTTTTGGGAGAACTTGGTTGGGATATTATTTAATAGGTTTCAAGGGGGCCTATTTTATAATTGGGTGGGTTGTTCTTATTTAACGTATTTTGTTGTCGAATGAATTTTCATCTGTGAGGTGTTTTAATGAATGATTTTGGTTTAGTGCAATTGATTTGGATTAAGAGATTGGTAAGTGAAACAGCTAGGATAAATACTTTAATTGAATGCAACAGATTATCTGAAAGAGACGTGAACAGATATAAATCTGTCATTTCAGCTATTGATGACTTCTGTGCATTTGTAATTAACTCCCAAAACTGGAGAGATTTCAAAAATATCTCAAGCATTGTTGATGAAGTTGAAATGGTTTTGTTCCAACATTTCTATGAACAGATAGGTGCTTTTGAAGATGAGGAAGTTCATTTGGATTTATCTGGTGGTGATGAAGTCAATCTCAGATTTGAAAATCCATTCATTGAGAATCAAAGGTTTGGTGTAATTGATGATAATGATTTTGAAAAGGTTATCAATGGGCCTGTATTGGAAGGGGATATTGTTGAAATCCCTAATGAGTTTGAATTTGAAATAAATGATGAAAATCCATTATTGGAGCTTTTTGACATGAAACCTGATGAATCCCGTGAGATTTCTGTAGTGGATTTTATAAAGATCCTTACTCAAAATCAAGAAGGCCTCAGTTTCACTTTGGCTCCAGAAGCATTTCCAGATGAAGAGGATATCTTAAGTGAAGATGAGGAAGTTTCATTGGAGGAATTCATTGCACACCTTATTGATTTCAGCTCTTCAAAAGGCATGGACTTCGGCATATTTGATTATAATGATGATTTTGATTAAATGAATTCATCATTTCTTTTTACTATTTTTTACTTATTTTAGCTTGTTTCAATTATTTTAAATTCATATCCTAAATTCAATTCTAAATTCTACTTTTAGTTTTCATTCATATTTCGCTAATGAATATGTCTTCTATTTTCACATCAAACTTATGGGCTATTTTAAAGCCAAGTTCAAGTGATGGATTGTATTTGTCATTTTCAATAGCCACTATGGTTTGTCTGCTGACTCCCAATTCATTTGCCAATTCCTCTTGGGTAATATTCTCAATGGCTCTGTAAATTCTTAGATTATTTCTCATATTTGCCCTCTTTTTTATAAATTGATTTGAATTTTAAAATATTATGTAAAGTTATATTTACTTATTGTATAAATATATTTACTTTATGTTAAATATTATTTACTATTCCTATGTATTTATATAAGATTATGAATATATATTCAAAATGTAATTTGATATAAATAAAAAATAAGGTAGTTGATAATATGGAAAAAGCTTTAACTTTAAAATATACTTGTAAAGATTGTGGATTCACTTGGATTACCTTAAATGGTGAACACTCAATCTGTCCTAAATGTCACAGTGAAAATATTGAATTTCTAGAAGAAGTGAAAGATTTGGATATTGATGCAATTCTTGCTCATAATAAAAGGAGAGGTGGATGTTGCGGATCAGCACGTGGAAAAGGTCCTTTAACCTGTGGTAAACCTATGCCTGATCATGCTAATCCAAATATCCCGCACCATCACCATGATAAGAAAACTTGTTGTGGTTATAACGAATAGTTAAAATTTTTACCCTCAAATTTATTTTCTCTCCTTTTATTTATTTTCTTTTCTTTTATCTTTTGGAGTTGAGGGTTCTTTTTTTATTTTCTTTTATTTTCTTTTATTTTTTCAAAAATTCCAATTTGATTTTTTCTCTTTTTTAAACAATTAAATGTTCCACCTTTCATTTTTCTTAATTAATCCCTATTTTGCCCTATTTTCTCAAGTTCCCCTAATTTAAATAATAAAATATTTATTATAAATGGAATATAAATTAAAATATAGGATATATCGGTTGATTATTAAGCGATTTAAGTAATTGGCTGATTAGACTTATCAAAATTATTTAAATAATTTAGATTCTATATTTTTTGAATTATCAAACATGAACATTTTCTTTTGGAGGATTTTGATGAATAAAAGTGATTTGAAAAGAGACCATTATATGTTGAAAGGTCCCCTTGCTAAGCAAGGTTATGACTGGTGGTGGCATTCTTTAACAGCTTACAATAAGGAAACTGGTGAACCAAGACCATTCTTTATAGAATACTTTGTATGTAACCCAGATTTAGCTGAAGATGAACCTACCTTAGGTCAAGACCCTAAAAACATTGAAGCAGGTAAAAGACCTTCTTACTGCATGTTAAAAGTTGGAGCATGGGGTAAGGAACCTAAACAGATTCATAATTACTATTCCATGAAGGATTTCTCATGCCCTGATGATAAATTGGATATAAAAGTTGGGGAATACAGCTTAACTGAAACCCATATGACTGGATACTGTAAAGTTACTGAAGAGGAAGCACGTGAACATCCTGAATACATGTGTGATGCAGGAGAAATGAAATGGGACTTGGATATTGACAAGCAAATCACTTTTAATGTAGGATATGGTGCAAATGGCTTCTTCAGAAAATTGAATGCTTTTGAAATGTTTTGGCACGCTGAAGGAATAAAGACCCAATACAGCGGTACCATTGAAATGGATGGTGTTGATTATGAAGTCATTCCTGAAAAATCCTTTGGATATGCTGATAAGAACTGGGGTGGAGACTTTACAAGCCCTTGGTTATGGATTTCCTCCTGTAATCTGACAAGTTTGATCACTGGCAAGAAACTTAATAATTCTGCTTTTGAAGCAGGGGGTGGAAAGCCTAAGGCATTCGGCATTACACTTCCTCGTAAATTGCTGATAGGTTTCTATTATGAAGGAAAGATGTATGAATACAACTTTGCAAGATTCTGGAATAATGTAAGAGTTGATTTCGGTTTCAAAGAAGGAGAAGAAGTGAACGAATGGTTCATCAATTGCAGCAATTGGAACAGCAAGCTTGAACTCAAATTATACTGCAAACGTGATGAAATGTTGCTTTTCAATTATGAAGCTCCTACCGGTAAAAAGTTACACACCCGTCTTTGGAATGGTGGAAACGGTTACGGTGAAATCAAGTTGATGAAAAAGGACGGAACCTTAATTGACCATATCAAAATAGAAAATGCAGGTTGTGAATACGGAGAATATGATGATGATAGGACTCACAATATTATAGATGACAGATAAGTTATCTATAATATTATTTTTTTTATCATATCAATTCCTTAATTGATTTAATATTTATTATTTTTAAAATTGTTATATTATTTTCTGTTTTATGATTAATTTTGTTTAAGAGAGATATTATGTTATTTAGCGATATAATTGCATTAGTCATTGTTTATCTTTATGTAGTTGTCATATTCCTATTGGCAGAAAAGGTTTTAAAGAGCAAGCCGGAAGTTTCTCGTAAGTTTGTTCATATCATGGTTGGTAATATGATATTTGCCATGCCATTCTTCTCAGATCCTTCAATCTTACTTTGGTTTATCACATTGCCTATAACAATTGCTCTGTTCTTCTTGACAGAGTATTCACCAATAACAATCCACAATAGTGTAACTGAATCTGGTCATGCATTAGGCTTGTTCTTCTATGCGGGTATTTGGTCAGTATTGCTTTTGATATTCCCAATTTTAATAGATCCTAATTTGCTTTGGATTGTAGCATTAGCTATTGTTCCTTTAGTATACGGTGACGGATTCGCTGCTCTTGTTGGGGCAAAATGGGGTAGAATCAAATACCATGTATTCGGTGGAGAGAAAACTCTTGCAGGTTCCCTTGCAATGCTTTCTGTAACTGCAGTTTTATCTGTATTCGTATGGGTTTTCTACACTGCAATGGGATACACCCTTCCAGAACTTAATTTCTGGTACATCTTGATTATTTCTGCAATTGCAACTGTTGCTGAAGCTATCAGTTATGGTGGTATTGATAACCTTACTGTACCTTCTGTAACTGCAATCTTATATTATTTGGTTGCAACTATATTATAAAACGTTATCACTTTTGTGATAACCTTTCTTATTTTTTAATTATTCCTTAATAATTTTTTAATTATTTTTTATATTATTTTTATAAATTTTTATACAAATTCTCTTTTTGTTTTTATCTATTCAAATGATATCATGTTTCTTTTTATTTTTTACACTTAAATAACTTAAATTTATTTTTATTTTAAATTCTTTATTTCTGTTTTAAATAAATATTTTAAGATATTTATTAATAATATTAATTTTAATCATTTATTTAATTTATTTAACTATTTTAAATTATTTTTTTCTATTTTAATAAATTTTAAATTAAAATAACTTTTTGTTAATAAAATCGAAACATTTATATACTATGAAGTGCAAGTATTATTTAGTTACAAAAACTAACTAAAAGATTTACATTAATAATTGTTGATAAATTTTTAATAAATTCTTTTAATTCTTTATTTGGTTAATTAAATCAAGTAATTATGATTAAAACGATTGAATAATTGAATTAATGGAATTTAACGAGAATTAATTCTTTTAATTATTTATTGATGATTAATTTGTATTTATTTGGTTATTTAAATAAATTGATGGTCTTTAAATCTTTAGTTTAATTTTAATGTATTTGTTGAAGTTTTTAAAATTTCATTTGTTTGTATTTGACCAGTCCTTTATTTGGATTATTGATTAGATTCAAGCATTAAATAAATAATTTTGAAATTAATTCTAAACAATTGATATTTCTGTACCATCAATGATTATTAATGGTCTTTTATTATTTATTGTAACGAAAATTAGCTAAGCAAATCTTAGTTAAAGATCCAATTAGCTAATTATCATATTTATCTATTCATTACTATTCACAAAAAAATAAAAGGAGTTGAAGGTTATGGCTGATGTAGAACTTAAAATCAAAGTTGCAGAAATATTATCTCAAAAAGACGTTGGTAAAAATATAGCTAAACTGGATATGGAATCCATGTTTAAATTAGGTCTTAAGGATGGGGACTTAATCGAGATTATCGGATCTAAACATACTGCGGCTGTTGCAATTGCTTCTCAATCTGATATGGAATCAATCATAAGGATAGACGGTACAACCCGTAAGAATTCAGGTGCTTCAATAGGTGAGGAAGTTACCATCAAAAGAGCAGAAGCAAAAGAAGCTAAAAAAATTGTTCTAGCTCCTATTGATGCAAGAATCAGGATTGGTGGAGATTTCAACAGAGCATTCAGAAACCAAGTAATGGTTCAAGGGGACTTGATTAATACTGGTATTAAAACCCCTCAAAGAAGAGCTGTTGGAAGCGGTTTCTTTGATGATATCTTTGATGACATCATGAATGTTCCAGGCATTGGTGCAATGAGCCAAATCAAGTTGGCAGTTGTAAGCACTAACCCTGGAGGTGTTGTAAAAGTTGGTCCAAACACTAAGGTTGAAATCAACGAGGAACCAGTAGATGTTTCCAAATTGGAAGGTGTATCCAATCTTGTAGATATTAGTTACGATGACATAGGCGGTTTAAAGGATGAGGTTAAAAAGGTCAGGGAAATGATCGAAATCCCTCTTAAGAAACCGGAATTATTTGATAAGTTAGGTATTGCTCCTCCAAAAGGAGTATTGATGCACGGGCCTCCAGGTACCGGTAAGACCTTGCTTGCAAAAGCAGTAGCAAACGAAAGTGATGCTCACTTCATTGTAATCAACGGTCCTGAAATCATGAGCAAATATGTTGGTGGATCTGAAGAAAACCTAAGGGAATTCTTTGAAGAAGCTGAAGAAAATGCTCCATCCATCATATTCATTGATGAATTGGATGCTATTGCACCTAAACGTGAAGAAACTCAAGGTGAAGTGGAAAGAAGAACTGTTGCACAACTATTGACCTTGATGGATGGACTTAATTCCAGAGGGCAAGTGGTTGTAATCGGTGCAACAAACAGGCCTGATTCCCTTGACGGTGCACTTAGAAGACCTGGTAGGTTTGATCGTGAAATTGAAATCGGTGTTCCTGACAAAGAGGAACGTAAAGAGATTATGGAAATCCACACAAGAGGAATGCCTCTTGCAGATGATGTTGACTTGGATGATTTAGCAGATACAACCCATGGATTTGTAGGTGCAGACCTTGAAGCATTGGCTAAGGAAGCGGCTATGAGGGTTGTAAGAAGAATCATTCCAGATTTAGGTGCTGATGATGAGATTCCTCCTGAAGTATTGGAAAAACTTGTAGTAACCAAGGATGACTTCAAGTCTGCACTTAGAGAGATCCAACCATCTGCACTTAGAGAAGTTCTTGTTCAAGTTCCAAATGTAACATGGGATGATGTCGGTGGATTGGACGAAGCTAAACAGGAATTGAAGGAAGCTGTAGAATGGCCTTTAAAATACCCAGACAAATTCAAGGAATTTGGTGTAAGACCACCTAAAGGTACCCTATTGTATGGTATTCCAGGTACTGGTAAGACCATGCTTGCAAAGGCTGTAGCAAACGAAAGTGAAGCTAACTTCATTGCAATCAAAGGGCCTGAACTCTTGTCCAAATGGGTTGGTGAGTCTGAGAAAGGTGTAAGGGAAGTCTTTAGAAAAGCAAGACAAACTGCTCCTACTGTAATCTTCTTTGATGAAATCGATTCAATCGCAAGTTCAAGAGGTGCAGAATCTGGTGATTCTGGTGTAACCAAACGTGTTGTAAATCAATTATTGACTGAAATCGACGGTCTTGAAGAGTTAGAGGATGTTGCAATCATTGCAGCTACCAACAGACCAGACATCATAGATCCAGGTCTCATGAGGCCAGGTAGATTTGACAGACACATTAAGGTTGATGCTCCAAATGAAGATGCAAGACTTGCAATATTCAAGGTACACACCAAAGACATGCCTCTTGCAAAAGATGTCAAGCTTAAGAAATTGGCTAAAAACACCGAAGGATATGTTGGGGCAGACATTGAAGCAGTATGCCGTGAAGCTGCAATGCTTGCTTTAAGAGAGAACATTGAAGCGACTGAAGTCTCAGCTAAATTCTTCGATGAAGCTATGGATAAGGTGAAGCCAAAAAGCGTAAGTGATGAAGAAGAATTGATCCAATATTACTAATTGGATTAATTCCTTTATCACTTTTTTCCTCCTTAATTAACATATTTAATCGCTCAAATCAATAAATCACACATAAAACACAAATCAAAACACAAAACACACTATAAAATCAACTTAAAACACTAAACATAAGATCAAAACATAAAACACACTCAAAATTAAATTAAAACACTAAAAACACCTATAATATATGCAATGGATTAGAGAATAGATTTTTATACCTTTTATCTATCTTTAATCCATTTCCTCTGTTTTTCTTTTTTATTTATCTTTTTATCTTTTATTATTCATTTTTTATCTTTCTTTATTCTTTTCATTTTTCATTCTATTTTTAAAGTCTTATCCAAATTTAAAAATATTTTTATTGTATGAAAAATAAATTATTATTTAGATAAAATTTCACAATTGTTAATAATTTTTATTATAGGGATTATTATGGATAAGCATGTAATTGAAGCTTTAGGAAAAGCTAGAGTGACTGTTCAATACGGAAAAGTTGTTGATGTTGGAGAACCTAAGATTGAATATTGTCCTCTTTTTCATAAGCATAGAGGAATTGAAAAATTAACTGAAGAAGAAATCAAGAAAAACATAGAATTCAGAATAGATGACTTTGGAATGTGTACCAAAGATAGGGTATTAAGACTTAAGGACTTCTTATCCTTTGGAATTTCTGAAATATTGTCCACTTTACTTGATGAAAATATCATTGACTGTGTAGTGATGGTCTGTGAAGGCTGTGGAACTGTACTTGTTACTGAAAGTGAATTGGCTCAAGGAGTTGGTGGAAGGGTTTCAGGACTTGTTGAAACCAGCCCGATACCTGAACTTATAGAGCAATTCCTTCCAAATCATGTTCTTGATGAGGAAAATGCTTCTATTGATCAAGTGGAAGGTTTTAGATTAGCTATTGAAAACGGATATAAGAATATAGCAGTTACCCTTTGTTATCCTGAAGATGGAGTAATTCTTAGGGAATTGGAAAAGGAATACGATGATGTAAATGTTTATTTATTTGGAGTTCACTCAACAGGATTATCCGAAGAAGAAGCTGAGCTCGTCTTTGACCTCTATGATGTGGTTACTGGCTGTGCTTCCAAACCTATTAGAGAAGTTGGTGCAGAAAGAGCTTTATGCTCTGTTGGAACTTCCATTCCAATTTTTGCAGCAAGTGAAAAAGGAAAAGAATTTGTTAAATTAAGATTGGATAAGATTGGAGGACCTAAAAAGAAAACAGGAAATTCAAGACATCCTGAACCATTAATTTAAGAATCCTTCTTAAATGAAATTAAATATTTTTTCTTTTTTTAATTTTCCTTATAAATCCTTTTCTATTCTTTTTAATCTTTTTTTAATTATTTTAAAATTTTTATTTAATTTAATTATTTTTACCATTTTAATAATTAATTTTAAATGTATTGTAAAACAGAAATATAATATTATATATTTATTAATTTTATTTATGGAGATTTAAATGTCAAAAGATGTAGTTTTAATATTATCTGGAGGATTGGACTCTTCCACTTTATTGTATAAATTATTGAATGAAGGGAATAAGGTAACTGCACTCAGTTTCAATTATGGTCAGAAGGCAGCTATTGAAATTGAAAGGGCAGCAGAAATCTGTCAAATGAATGATGTTCCTCATTTCGTATTTGATATACAGAATATTGTGGATTTGCTTTCAAGCAGCTTGACTGATTCTGATAATGACAATGTTGAAGAGCCAAAGAGCACTGTTGTTCCAAGCAGAAATACAATATTGCTTGAACTTGCAACTGCATTTGCAATAAGCAACAATAAGGAAGAAGTCTATTACGGTGCAATCAAGGCAGATATCGGTGATTATCCAGACACCACCCCAGAGTTTTTAGAGAAGATCAATGAGTTAAATAAAGTCAATAACTATGAATACATTCCTGTTTGCGCTCCATTTATTGATACAGATAAAAAGGATGTTGTAAAGCTTGCCTTGAAGTTAGGAGTGCCAATAGAAAAGACATGGAGCTGTTATGTAAACAATGATGGAACTCCATGTGGTGAATGCTTCAGTTGCAAATCAAGAATAAAAGCTATTGAAGAAGCTAAAAAAGAATTAGGAATAGATTAATTAAAATTAATTAAATTAATTAAAATTATTAATTAAAATTAATTATCATATTCAATGAATATACAGATTAAAAAATTTAGATAAAATTATATGTTGATTAGAAATTTTTATTAGTTACGGAGGTTATATTTATGTTAACATTAGTATCAGAACATAGAATTTATGGTTGTCACAAATTAAAGAACCAAGGTGGAAAATGTACTCAATGGCATGGACACCAATATAGGGTAATTTTAACTTTAAAAGCACCATATAATGATTTGGATTACAGAAATATGATTATGGACACCTATGACATCGAAGCAATCTTCAATGAGTTCATTGGTGTAGATCATTTGAATTTAAATGAATTTATGGACTCAGAAGACCCTACCATGGAAGAGATGAGCAAGTTCTTCTATGATGGATTAAAGCCTAAAATCGAATGTTTGGTAAGTGTTGGAGTTTATGAAACTCCTGAGACTGGTGTAACATACGAACCTATGGAATAAGTTAGATTAAATTGCTAATTATGATTTAAAATGGGTTCTTTAAAGCATTTTAGAGTTTTTTAAAGTAGGTGATTAAAATTAAGGTTAGTGAAATTTTCACATCATTTCAAGGGGAGGGGCCTTATGTAGGGGCTCCTGCAACCTTTTTAAGATTATATGGTTGCAATTTGAACTGCCAGTGGTGTGATACTGACATTTCAACATATGAAATGCTGTCTGTTGATGATGTTGCAGAGATTCTGATGACTCAAATGGAGTTCAATAATATAAACTTATTAGTCATAACCGGCGGAGAACCTACTCTACAGATGGAAGAGATAAAGCGTTTGATTAAGGAGCTTCCTGAAGACATTAAAATTCAACTTGAGACTAATGGTTCCATTTTTGAATACATTCCTGAAATAGAATATGTAATCAGTCCAAAGGAAGATAAGGAAAAGGTCTTTGAAAATTATTATAAATATGATAATGTTTTCTTTAAGTTTGTAATCACTTGTGAGGAAGATATAGATGAAGTGATTTCAATAAAAAACAAGTATGGCTATGATAAGACAATCTGGCTTCAAGGTGAATTCAGCAGAGATGCTCTAATGGCTGACTTGATTAGGGAAAATTTTCCTCGTTTAAAAAATATAAAATTATCTGTTCAAACTCATAAGTATTTAAAACAAAGATAAACAATTTTCTTAACTTTGTTAATGTATTATCGAATGAATTAATAATATACTTATATAAGTTAAATCAAATATACTATTGTAGATTAATTATTAATAAAATTCTTTTAAATAAATTGTATTTTTAAAATAAAGTGTGGAATTATGTATAAAAAAATTTTATTACCAACTGATGGATCTGAACACTCTTTACGTGAAGTTGAAAGAGCTAAACATGTATTGGCGGAAGATGGGGAAATTATAATCCTCTCTGTTGCTATTAAAATAAGAAAGACAGCGTTCCATAGAACCAAAGATGTTAGGAAAATGAATAATGAAGCTGTAAATGAAGCTGAAGATAATGTAAAAGCCATGGCGGATTGCTTTGATGACAGTTTTAATGTCAGGACCATGGTAAAATCAGGTTTCCCATCTGAACAAATCAATAAGGTTGCTGAAGATGAGGATTGTGATTTGATTATCATTGCATCTTCAGGTGTAAGTGGCATTCATAAGTTTGTTCTTGGAAGTGTTGCTGAGAGTGTACTTAAAGAATGTGAAAAAGATGTTTTATTAATTCATAATTAATTAATAAATCATTTATTTTTTAATCTTTTTTTTAATCTTTCATTTATTTTACACATTCCTTATCTTTTTTTTAACTATTTGAATTATTATTTATAAGTTTTATTTTATAAAATACTCAATTGTAATTTACTTATTTTTCTAAAAATCATTATAAAATCTTTAGTTTCTATTTTTAATTGAATTTATTTATCTAAATTAACTTTTAAAGTCTAATTTACTTTTTATACGCATTAAGTGACAAAATATTTAAATACTTATTTCAGTATAAAATTAATTACTTGAATCTAATATTCTTTAGGGATTTGATATCTCTAATAAAATATTGAAAAAATAGCTTATATTAAAAATATGAGAGTGATATTATGGTAGATAAAAAACCTACTGCTGATAACTGGCCTGTTGTAAGTGGAGATTATATTGTTGGGGATCCAGAAAGTCCTGTTGCTGTAACTACTTTAGCTTCTCACAATGAAGACATACCTGCAGCTGCGGGAGCAGCAATTGCTGGACCATGCAAGACTGAAAACTTAGGTATTGAAAAAGTGGTGGCAAACATCATTTCAAACCCAAACATCAGATTCTTGATTCTTTGTGGAGCTGAAGTGCAAGGACACATTACTGGTCAAAGTATGCGAGCATTGCATGAAAATGGTTGCGACCCTGAGAAAAAGAAAATCACTGGAGCTACTGGTGCTATTCCATTTGTAGAAAACATTCCAATGGAAGGTGTAGAAAGATTCCAGCAACAAGTGGAACTTGTTGATCTGATTGACAATGAGGATGGTGGAGCAATCACTGCTAAAGTAAAGGAATGTATAGAAAAAGATCCTGGTGCTTTAGAAGAAGATGCTTTAGTAATTGATTTAGATGAAGAAAAAGGTAAGGAAAGTACCATTGAAGTATCTTCAAAAAATGAAGAATTAGAGATTGATGCTTAAATAAAATTTATTTTCTTCTTTTTTTCTTTTTTATTTTTTTAAAATTAGTTATAATAAAAATTTTAATTGCTATATTTTTTTTAAATTAGTTTTAATATAAATTCTAAATCAGTCTTACTTTCAAAAGCATTATAAAATGATTTCAGTATGGTGTTTGATGGAATAAATTATTTTTTAATAATGTTCAAAGATTTATCGGAGATCTTTTTTAATTGTTTCTCCATTTTTTCTTTTTCTTCGGAATCGTAGTCTTCAAAAGTGATTTCATCGAATTCTCCGAATATTTCTATACATCTTTCAAAGGTTGCTTCTCCTTTTTCAGTTAAATGTAAGTTACGGCGAGCATTATTGTCTTCATCAACAGTCTTATAAACCAATTCTTTTCCTTCTAATTTTTTGAATGTTTTTGTGATGTTTGCTTCGGAAACAATTAAACTATGTGCAATTTCCCTTTGGCTAATTCCATCCTTATAATAAATTTTTGATAATAACATTGCTTCAGCAGGAGTGATTTCCAAATCTGCACTTCTTTCTTTAAAGAATTCTCCAAATCCCTTTGTTATATTATACCATGAATTTAGATAACTGTTTTCTTGATTGAATACTGAATTTTTACGCATTATATCCCCTTAAGTTTACTTTGTTAATTAATAACTTCCTTTTAATATATAAATGTATTGATAAATTTGAATAATGTATAATTTAAATATCAATTTTATATTTTAATGTATAATTTTTTTCATTTTTATTATTTTTTTAATAGGAATTATTCAGTATTAATTATCGCATTGTTAATTTTTTATATTGCTTTTTTTAATTATTTCCATATTTTTTGGTTTGATTTGTTCATTTATCTATAAAATTTTAAATTTTTTAACTATCATTAACTGAGTTTAGTATTGGAATTCATTAACTAAAACCTATTTTCTTAGTTTCAAAGTAAAAATATCAATCATTAGCTTAAATAGCAAATTATATTTTGTTTGATATATATACTATAATTAAGTATTTTTTTATAATTAATCGAGGCATTTTATGGAGAGAGACAAGATTATAGTAAGGACCAGTGTCATTGGAATACTGGTGAATTTAATCCTTGTTGCATTTAAGGCAAGCATTGGGATTATGGTAAACAGTATTGCAATCACATTGGATGCAGTAAACAATTTAACAGATGCTTTATCTTCAATAATTACAATTATTGGAACAAAATTAGCAGGAAAAGCTCCAGATAAAAAGCATCCTTACGGTTACGGAAGAATAGAGTATTTTTCATCTGTAATCATCTCAATTATTGTATTGCTTGCAGGAATAACCGCTTTGGAAGAGTCTGTTCCAAAGATATTCAATCCTGTCTTGGCAGACTATACCTTTGTTTCAATCTTCATAATCGCTGTTGCTGTGGTTGTAAAATTCCTTTTAGGAAGATATGTTAAAGGAAAAGGAAAGGAAATAAATTCCCAGTCATTGGTTGCGTCTGGAAGCGATGCACTGTTTGATGCAATACTTTCATTGTCTACAGTGGTTGCAGCTATTATTAGCTTAATCTGGAACATTAGTTTGGAGGGTATTTTAGGTACAATCATTGCCTTTGTCATTATTAAGGCAGCTATTGAAATGCTTTCTGAAACATTAAGCAGCATGATTGGTACACGTGTAGACAGTGAAATAACCGATAAGCTTAAGGATAGAATAAGTGAATTTGATGAGGTCTTAGGTGTTTATGACTTGACTTTGCACAATTACGGTCCAACTCAATTGATGGGATCTGTTCATGTTGAGCTTAGGGATGACTTGACTGCAAAGGAGATTCATAAGTTAACCAGACGTATTCTATATTCTGTATATGAAGAGTTTGGAATCATACTCACAGTTGGAATCTATGCATCAAATACAGATAGTGAAGAAACTAGAAAAATTAAGGAAAGTCTTAATGAAATAATTGCAAAATATCCGGAAATATTGCAAATGCATGGATTCTATATGGATGATGACTTAAATTTAATCACTTTCGATTTAATCATTGATTTTGATGCAAATCGTGCTGAAGTAAAAGAGAAAGTATTAAAAGAAATTCAAGATAAATATCCAAATTATCAATTTGATGCAATCTTGGATGCAGATTATAGTGACTAATGTCACTATAATATATTTTTTTAAATTTTTATTTTATTCGTGAATAATAGAACAATTTATTTTCAAATTATTCTATAAAAGTAGTTTAATTGTATTTAGAAAAAGTCTTTAGAAAAATTGTTTATAAAAAGAGAGTTTTTATTTGAATAATAAATTATGGAGGAGCCTTAATGGCCCATCCATTATTATTCATAAATTGTTTTTTAATTATATTGCAGTCCATCCGCCGTCAACACAGATTAATTGACCGGTACAGAAGCTGGATGCGTCAGATGCTAAGTAAATTGCGAGACCGTCTAATTCACCAGGTTCACCTAATCTGCCAGCTGGACAGTATGCTGCAATTAAGTCCATAAATCCAGGTAATCCAAGAGACTCTTCGGTTAATTCGGTTTTGAATACTGCTGGACCGATTGCGTTTACGGTAATGTTGTATTTAGCCCATTCTACAGCTAAGTTTTTGGTTAAGTTCATTACTCCACCTTTTGCAGAGGAGTAAGCACTAATTCCTCCACCAGGGAAGATAACTCTACTGTGGATAGAACCGATGTTGATGATCTTACCGTATTCTTGTTTGATCATGATTTCTCCAACAGCTTTACACATGTAGTATACACCGCTTAAGTCAATGTGGATGTGTTTTTCCCATTCTTCATTTGATTGGTCAACAACCATTTTGTTGTTACCCATACCTGCTGCATTTACGAGAATGTCAATTCTTCCGTAAGCGTCCATTACTTTGTCAACAGCTGCGGTAATGCTGTCATAATCTCCGACATCACATACAGCGTACATTACTTCAGTTCCGAATTCTTTTTCAATTTCAGCAACGTTTTCAAGTAATCTTTCTTCTCTTCTAGCGAATAGTGCTAATTTTGCACCTTGGCTTGCGTATGCTTGAGCAATTTGCCAACCTAATCCTGAGGAAGCACCAGTAATAACTGCTACTTTGTCTTTAATGTCGAAATAGTTTTTCATTTTTATTCTCCTAAAAATTTTTCAACCAATATTGTTGAATCTAATTTTTTCAGTTAGTATTTTCAACTTTTGTTGGTTATATAAATATTTAGTATTTCCATTATTTAAATATTGTTTATTCAATTTTTTTAGATTTAACCTGGTAAATTCTATTATTTTATTTAGTTTTAATGTTATTTTGTTCATTTTTATTTTTAATATTTATCCAGTTATGATTTTTAATATATCATTAAATTAAACTTGTAAAATTTTTCTTAATTTTTTTATTATTTTATTTAGTTTAATATCTCTACAACATTTTATTTTTTTAATATTTTTTCGCTAAAACTTATCCAAATACAACAAATTAATTAAATAATAAATTACATAATTTTATATGTTATGGATTATGTAATAGATTATAATACTATGAATGATTATTACAATTATATTTCAATATTAAAAAATGATTTAAATTATTAAAGGTGCTTTAATGACACAGATGACTGAAGCTAAAAAAGGAAACATCACTCCTGAAATGAAAGAGGTTGCAGAATTTGAAAGGATAGATGCAGATAAGATATTAAAGGGAGTAGCCAATGGAACTATTGTAATCCCAAAGAATATTGGAAGAGAAACTAAAGCTTGCGGTATTGGAAAGGGATTAACCACTAAAATCAATGCTAATATTGGTTCATCAAGCAAAATCGAGGATATTGATCTTGAAATGAAAAAGGCAAAGTTAGCAGTTGATTTTGGTGCAGATGCGATTATGGACTTAAGTACAGGTCCTAAATTACTTGAATTCAGAGAAAAGATCATGGACTCTGTAGATGTGCCTATTGGAACTGTTCCAATTTATGAAGCGGGAGTCATTACATTAAATAAAGGCAATGAAATCATCGAAATGGATGAGGATGACATATTCAACTCTATCATACATCAGGCTAAAGATGGGGTTGACTTCATGACACTTCACTGTGGTATCAATCGTGATTTGGTAGACAAGCTTCAGAAGGCCAAAAGAATGATGGGCATTGTAAGCAGAGGCGGAACTTTCCTTGCTTCATGGATCTTGCACAATGGAGAGGAAAACCCATTATATGCAAATTATGATTATCTTTTGGAAATAGCTTTGGAATATGACATCACCCTTTCCTTAGGTGATGGGCTTCGTCCAGGATGCTTATCTGATGCAACTGACACTTCACAGATTCAGGAATTGGTAACCTTGGGAACTCTTGTAAAAAGAGCTCAGGAATCTGGAGTTCAAACCATGGTTGAAGGTCCAGGGCATGTTCCATTAAATCAAATCAGGTCAAATATGGAAATCCAAAAGACATTATGTCATGGAGCTCCATTCTATGTTTTAGGCCCAATCGTTACAGATTTGGCACCTGGTTATGATCATATCACTTCAGCTATTGGGGGAGCTATTGCAGCTTCAAGTGGTGCTGATTTCCTATGTTATGTAACACCTGCAGAACATTTGTCACTGCCTTCCCTCGAGGATGTTAAGGAAGGAGTTATTGCAAGCAAGATTGCTGCTCAAGCTGCAGATGTTGCCTTAGGATTGGACACTGCATGGGAAAAGGAAGTGGCAATGGCAACTGCAAGGAAAAACTTTGACTGGGAAAGCCAATTCAATCTTGCTTTTGATAATGTCAAGCCAAGACATTATAGAAACAAATGTGAACTTGATGATGATGAAATGTGCGCTATGTGTGGAGAATACTGTGCAGTTAAAATAGCTAAAGGAGATTTTTAGATTAATATTACATTTATTGTATAAGTTTATCATGGATTCTTGGGAGTGAAAAGATGAAATATCAAGAACTTGTTAATGTTTATGAGGCATTAGGTGCCACTACAAAAAGATTGGAAAAGACAGATATTTTAGCTGATTTTTTCAAAAGAGTTGAAGAGGAAGATTTGGAGAAAATCACTTTAATGGCTTTAGGAAGCGTTTTCCCATCTTGGAGTGAAGAGGAACAGGGAATAGGAGATAAGCTTGTTATGAAAGCTGTTGGGGATGCTGTAGGAGTTTCTGTAGATGTAGTTGAAGATGCCATCCGTGATGAAGGAGATATTGGAGCGGCTGCAGAAAAGCTCTATGCCAAAAAGGCTCAAATGACATTCTTCTCACAACCTTTAACTGTCAAATTTGTTTATAATCAATTAAGAAAATTGGCAACAATATCTGGAAGCAGGTCCACTGCCCGTAAAATTTCCAATATTCTTGAACTTTTATCTTCTGCTTCTGGAAAGGAAGCAAAATATATTTGCAGAACCATTTTGGAAGAGCTTAGGATTGGTGTAGGTGAAGGAATTATCCGCGATGCAATTTCTCAAGCCTTTGGTGTTGATAAGGCTGTTGCTGAAAGGGCTCATATGTTGACAAATGACTTAGGTCTTGTTGCAAAAGTGGCAAAGCTTGAAGGTGAAGATGGCCTTAAAAAATTGACATTAATTCCTGGAAGAGCTGTAAAGCCAATGCTTGCACAACTCTCTGAAGGTATTGATATAAGCATTGAAGAAATGGGCTGTGCACTTTGTGAGACTAAATATGATGGGTTCCGTACTCAATTCCATAAGAATGGGGATGAGATTACATTATTCACCCGTCGTTTGGAAAATGTTACACATGCTTTTCCAGATGCAGTTGATTTCATAAGAAGAGGGTTCCCGGATGAAGACTTCATTGCTGAAGGGGAAATTGTAGGATTTAAGGATGATAAGCCTCTTCCGTTCCAAACAGTATTGCAAAGAGTCAGAAGGAAATATGATATCCATGATGCAATGAAAAATGTTCCTATAAAAATATTCCTATATGATTTGCTTTACTTTAAGGAGCCTATAGTTGATGAACCTATTATTAAGCGTAGGGAGATTCTGGAAAATGCTGTGGATTGCTCAATTGATGAATTGAACCTCAGTGATATAGTAAAAGTAGGTCCTGAAAACATTGATGATGCTGTAGAGTTGTTCAATAGATCCATAGCTGGTGGGCATGAAGGAATAATGATTAAAAACTGCGCTGAACCGTATATTCCTGGAATCCGTGGAAAGAAAATGTTAAAGTTCAAGGCAGAACCTGAAACATTGGATGCAGTTATTGTTGGAGGAACAAAGGGAATAGGTAAAAGAGGAGAGTTTATAGGATCTTATGAGATTGCTCTTCGCGATGAATATGGTGAATTGCTTACAATCACCAAGATTGGAAGTGGACTTTCAGATGATGATTTGGCAAATCTAACAAGGCAAATGAAAGAAATTATAATCTCAGAGAAAGGAACTCACATTAGTGTCCAACCAAAAATTGTTTTAGAAATAAAATACAGTGAGATTGTTAAAAGTCCAGAATATCCTGCAGGATACTCTTTACGTTTCCCAATTGTAAAAAGCATAAGGACAGATAAGGGTGTAGAGGACATTGATACAATTGAAAGATTGGAATCAATGTATAATGGCCAATAATCTTAATTTTTTATTTCTTTTATTTTTTTATTTTCTCATTTTTTCATTCTTTTTTTATTTTAATGTTTTTTATACATTTTTTAGCCTTTTTTAAATTATTTTATCATTGATATCATTTTAAATAATTAAAATGAGTTTAAAACAATATTAAAATTATTATATGACTTATTTTTTAATTTTAAGCAATATTTATATGTTATTTACCAAATAAATCATTTTAAGAATAATTTTATTTGGTGATTTTATGGAATTAAATGATAAAATAATTTTTAAAGTTGCATTGATTACATCGCTTGTAGGAATTATGGGAATGCTGGTTTTTGCATCTTACATTGAACCAAAGGAAATTCAAGTAAAGGACATTACAAGAAACAATATTGGAGAGACTGTAGCAGTCACAGGAGTGATTGAATCGATTAAGGAGTCTTCAAGTGGAAGCTCTTGCTTTATGGAGTTAAATGATGGCACTGGGAAGATAAATCTGATTATCTTTGAATCGACATTAGTGGAGCTTAAGGATGCTGGAAATGATTTGGACAGCTTTAGGAATCATAAAGTTAAGGTAATTGGCAGCATAACAGAATACAAGTCTTCAATGGAACTGATTTTATCCAATTCAAATTCAATTAAATTGGTTTCTTAGGTTAATTTTTAATAAAATATTTAAACTTTATAAACAAAAATATATTTAGATTTAAAATAATTTTAAATATTATATATTTAATCATTTATTAATTTTACAAAGGTCATAAAATGGTGGAAAAAAGATTATTTGGTACATTTGGTGTAAGAAGAACTGCAAATGATGTTTTGACTCCAGAATTTGCATCACGTCTTGCAGCAAGTTATGGATCAATTGTTCAAGGCACTGTAGCTATTGGAGGAGATACAAGAACCAGCACTCCTATGCTCAAATATGCAATTACTGCAGGATTGCTTTCATCTGGCTGTGATGTGGTGGATTTAGGTATTCTTCCAACTCCCGCTATTCAATATGCTGTAAGAAACTATTATGATGGTGGAATCATTGTAACCGCTTCTCATAACCCTCCAAAGTATAATGGATTGAAATTCGTGGATGAGTTCGGTATAGGGACTCCAGATGATATGGAAATTGAGGTTGAAAAATTATACTTTGACTCAGAGCCTAATAGGGCTTCTTGGGATAAGATTGGAGAATGTTTCACTAATGACACTATAATCAAGGAGTATATTGCAGAGACCATTAAAAGAGTTGATGCAGAAGCAATCAGAAATAGGAAACTTAAGGTTGTAGTTGATTGTGGTTCCGGAGCAGGTTCCTATACAGCACCTTATATCCTTAAGGAATTAGGTTGTGAAGTGACAACCATCAACTGTCAGGCAGATGGATTTTTCCCAGGAAGAGATCCAGAGCCAATTGAACCAAATCTTCAGGATTTAATTGCAACTGTCAAGAATCTCGGAGCGGATATTGGTCTTGCTCATGATGGTGATGCAGATAGGACCATCTGCATTGATGAGAAAGGAAACTTTATCTTGGGAGATAAGACCTTTGCCCTTGTTGAAAAGCATATGTTAAAGGAAAATGGGGGAGGCATTATTGTAACTACTGTAGCTACTTCCCAAGCAATTTATGATATTGCTGAAGAGTTTGGCGGTGAAGTTATATCCACTGCTGTTGGAGATTTGCTTGTTGCAAGAAAGCTTAAGGATACTGATGGATTGTTTGGTGGTGAAGAAAATGGAGGGCTCATTTTCCCAGACTTCATCTATGGAAGAGATGCAGCTATGACTGTAGCGAAAATCCTTGAAATACTTGTTAAGGAAGATAAGCCATTATCTGAACTTGTAGCAGAGCTTCCAGTTTATTATCAGGAAAAGTTAAAAGTCGAATGTGCGGATGACTTAAAGCAAGAAGTCATGACAAAGATTGCAGATGAGATCAAGGAAACAACTGATTTTGAGCTTGATACAACAGATGGGGTTAAAATCCTAAAAGAGGATGGTTGGGTAATTATCAGACCTTCAGGTACTGAACCAATCTTTAGATGCTTTGCTGAATCTGACTCCCAGGAAAAAGCTAATGAAATGGCTAGTTGGGGAATCAGTTTGGTAGAGAAATATAAAAATTAATAAAAATTTATTTTAAACTATTAGGGACTAATTTTAATTATTCTCTAATATTTACTATTTTTGAGAATATGATACCAGATAACAATAAATCAAAATTAATACTTATTTTAGTGATTATCTTAGCGATAGCTATTGTTTTCTTTGGATATGCAATATCTATGAATAATTCAAGCAATTCTAATGAGGGCATTGATGCAAATGTTGATGATGCATTCATAATTAACCAGTCATATCCGGATGGGCCAACCGCTGAAGCGAAAATAGACACTTCCAATGTGAACTCTGAGTTGCTTGGTGAAAATGAGTTGGGGACAGTAGAATTGTTAGGACCTTTTGGAAACCCTAATTCAAACATTAAAATAGCTTATTCAATCGGTATGCATCCATTGGAAAGCAAGGCTCATAAGGCTTTATTTGATACTGTAAATTCTAAAAGCGCTTCTTTGAATTATTGTTATTATATCTACAAAATCAATGTAACAAATTATGATGCTGATGATGAGGGCAGAATGGATGGTCAGTTGCTTGCTCAGGAGTTTGTAGCCCCTCATATAATCAACAATGATTATGACCTTTTTGTGGATGTTCATAGCAATAAGGGAATGATTTCAGGAACTTATGAAGAGACTAATTTTGTCTTTGCAGTAGGTCAGGATGAAAAGTCAGAAGCCTTTGTAAATAAGATCTTAAATAAAATGCCAGAGCTGGTTTATTATTTCCCAAGTGCACAGTCAAGTCCACCTTATATCACATTGCCTACAGAACAGGCAGGAATCCCTACAGTAAACTATGAAACATATTGTTATGAACCGATCAATACAACTTATGATTTGATGAATAAGTTTGTAGATACAGTTGATAGTTTAGAATTTTAATGCAGTTTAAAGTGAGATGTGTGTAAATGTTTAAGAATAATTATCCAGAAGAGCCTACAGATGAAGCAAAAGTGGATTCTTCATTATATGATGCAGAATTGATTGGAGAAAATGATTTAGGAACTATTCATCTTCATGGGCCTTTTGGAAACACAGATTCAGATATTAAAGTAGCTTACTTAATTGGTATGCATCCAATGGAAAGTAAGGCTCATAGAGGCTTGTTTGATACCATAGTTGAATGGGATAAGGAAGGAATTTTAAACTATTCCTATTATATTTACAATATAAATGTGGTTGGAGAGCTTGACGCAGAAACAGAAGGTCGTATGGATGGCCAATTGCTTGCTCAAGAGTTTGCAGCTCCTCATATAATAGATAATAAATATGATTTCTTTGCAGATATTCATAGCAATAAAGGATTGAAGGGTCCTGGAACTTATGCAAAAACCAATTTCATTTTCGCTCCAGGATTTGATGAGGAATCAACACATATTTTGAATATTCTTTTGGATAAGATCACTGAACTTGTTTATTATGCTCCAGAGTATAGGACAAGTCCTCCATACATTACAATTCCTGTTGTAGGAAGTGGGATTCCAACAATTGTGTATGAAACTTATTCCTATGAGCCAATGGAAAGAACATATGATTTAAGTGAAAAATTAGTCAATGCAATTGATAATCTAAAGTTTTGATTTTTTAACCGATCTCTATTTTTATTTTTCTTATTTTTTCAATAAATTTTTCTTTTCATTATTTTAATTTTAGCTATTATTAAAATATAGTCATATATGGCAAACCTATTTTTAATTAATTATTATTTCAATTTAATTAATTCAAATTCATTTTTTATTTATTATTAATTCTATAATCTACATAAACTAATTAATTATTATAAAAGTAGTAAAAAATAGGTAAAAAAGTTAAAAATTTTAAAAAAATAGTTACATATTTTCCAAGCATTCCATTTTTAGGACTCTTGCATCATCGTTTGATGGGTCGAGAGCAAGAACTTTAGTGAAAAGGATTTCTGCTTCATCGAATCTACCAAGTTCCATTAGAACAACTCCTTTGTTTAAGAGGAATGATGTGTTCCTTGGTTCGAGTTCTATTGCCTTGTCATAGCATTCAATTGCCTCTTCAAATCTACCAAGATCAAGAAGAGCATCTTCCAAACATAATTCCAAAGCCTTGTCATATGCTTCCAATGCCTCTTCAGGCCTTTCCATATCAGTCAATACATTTCCACGTGCATTCCAAACTTCTGGGTTGGTGTCATCAATGGTGATCAATTTATCATAAACCTCTAAGGCCTTATCGAATTCTGCCAAGATTTCCAAAATGAATCCTCTCCAATAGAGAACTACTGGATTGTTAGGGTTTGCATTCAATGCTCCATTGCTTGCTTCAAGAGCTTCTTCTATATTCCCAGAGTTAAGCATAGCTATTGCCTTGTTGTTCCAGATGTATTCGTTATCCCCTTCTATTTCCAAAGCCTTGTCATAACATTCAATGGATTCATCAAAACGGTCGAGCCTGCTTAAATTGTCTCCTTTTTTGTTTAAGAGATAA
>NZ_CACZTX010000011.1 GCF_902784195.1 uncultured Methanobrevibacter sp. | reverse complement strand
CATTGCTGTATTTGCAGCAAACAATCCAATATTAATCACCATCATCTTAGGTATTGCATTAATAGCACATGGAATCGTTGGATATTTACATGCAGATGAGTACTAATAATGTATTCATCATTTTTTTTCTTTTTTTAAAATTTTGACTTTTTGCTATCTTAACTCTTTTTTTAAATTTTTTCTATGCAAAAAAGTTATAACAAAAATAATAGTTTGAATGTATGCAAACAATAGTGGCTAAAATTAAAGTAAAAATAGATTTGTAAAAATTAAAAAAATAGATAAAAAAAAGAATAAAAATTATTCTTTTGCTTCAATGACTGTTTTTCCGCCCATATAAGGTACCAAGACCTCAGGGACTTTAATGCTACCATCAGCTTGTTGGTAGTTTTCTAAAATACAGCAAATGGTTCTTTCAGTTGCAATAGCTGTACTGTTTAAGGTATGCAATATTTGTGCATCTCCGGAACCTGCTCTACCGTACCTTGTTTTGGTTTTTCTTGCTTGATAATCCTTACAGTTAGTACAGCTTACCAATTCCCTGAATGCACCGGAACCCGGGAACCAAGCTTCAAGGTCGTATTTGATTGCTGCATTGTCATTTAAAGCTGAAGACACAATAGCTATGATTTGATATGGAAGACCTAATTTCTGATAAATTCTTTCAGTGACTTCCATCAAATGATCATGCTGCTTTCTTGAATCTTCTGGTGTAGAGTAAATGAACTGTTCAATCTTTTCGAATTGGTGAACTCTAAAGATTCCTAAAGTGTCTTTTCCATGAGACCCTGCCTCTTTTCTAAAACAGGTTGAAAGTGCACAGTATCTAAGTGGCAAGTCTTCAGGATTGATGATTTCATTTCTGTGAAGAGCTGCCAAGGTCTGTTCAGCAGTTGCAATCAAGTACATATCCTCATTTTCAACCTTGTATAATGTTTCCTCAAACTCGCCAAGTTCAGAAGTTTCAGCTGCAACTTCACCTTTTACAAAGAAAGGAGTTTGCATAGGAATGTAACCCTCAGCTTCAAGTTCTGAAAGTGCAAATTGAATCAATGCCAAGTTCAAGTGTAAAATGTCTCTTTTCAAGTAGTAGAACCTTGCACCTGAAACGCTTGCTGCAGTTTCAAGGTCTGCTCCATCAATCTTATTGATCAAGTCAACATGATTCAACAATTCAAAGTCATGCTCTGGGATTTCACCATAGGTTCTTACAACTACATTGTCATCTTCAGTATCGGAAACTGGAACATCTTCGTCAATGATGTTTCCTACTTTATATCTATAATCATCTCTTAATTGAAGGTATTCTGCATTTTTAGCGCTTAACTCTTTAATTTCATTAGCCACTTCCTTGGATTTTGCAATGACTTCTTCAATATTGCCTTCCTGTTTAGCTTTTTTAAATGATTTGGATAACTTGTTTTTCTCTGCTCTTAAAGAGTTTAATCTTCTTTCACCTTCTCTCCATAAGGTGTCATATTCAATAACTTTCTCTGCATTTTCTGTACTTCTGAATCTTTTCTTCTCAGAGTCAAATATCAATTCAGGATCTTCTCTGAATAATTTTATGTCTAACAATTTTTATTCTCCTTTAAAATGAATAACGAATTAAGTAATTATGATTTCAGCAATCTATAAAAAATCTATAAAATTTTGATTATTAAATAATATATTTTTCTTATTTAATAATTATTTGGATTAAAAAAGTACATTTTAAGAATATTCAAGAAATAATTGGCTGATTCCTAACAACTATCTTTTCTTTTTTGAAGATTGCCTTATCTTTTCATGATAGAAATAATTGATTATGATTGGATTTTCATTAGGGCTTTTTATAAAGGGTTCTTCATCAATTATATACATAAAATCATTTTCCCTTGCATAAGCACTGATTTCATCATCCAATTCTTTCCAATAAGACATGTCCTTATAAGTATAAATCTCTTTATAGAGAGGCACCAATTCAGGATATTTTAAATCAATATAGTCAAAAATAGTCTTTTTATATCCTCCCCTTAAATTAAGATTTTCAAGCCAAATATAATCACAAAAATCACTGATTTCTTCAATAATTTCAATAGGGTCTGTTATTTCAGGAAAAATAGGAGAAATGAGACAAGTTGTTCTTATGCCCTCTTTGTGAAACCTCTTCATTGCTTTAATCCTATCCTTAATTGATGGTGCATCATCCATATCCTCTTTAAAATCTTCATCAAGGGTATTGATGGACCAGGAAACCAAAGGATCATTGAATGTTTTTATCAAATCCAAATCTCTGCACACCAAGTCTGATTTTGTAGTTATGATAAGATTTATGTCTGTTCCTTTCAGTTCCTCCAACAATTGGCGAGTTCTGCAGAATTCCTCCTCACATTGATTGTATCCATCAGTTACTGAACCAACAATAACAGTTTCTCCAGAATACTTTTGAGGATTTTTTATAGGTTTCCAATACTTTACATCAATGAAAGTCCCCCATTCCTCTTTATGACCAGTGAACCTTTTCATAAAATCAGCATAGCAATACTTGCAGGCATGTGGACAGCCAACATATGGATTTGCAGTATACCCTGCGATGGGAAGATTTGATTTGGATAATATTGATTTAACTTCCTTTTCCTGAACAATCATTTTTACACCATTATAAAAAAATCATTGAGACATTGCTTCAATTAATGCCGCATATCTTGATTTCGCTTTCAATATCGGGTCTTTTGAAATATTATTATGGCTTAATATCTTAATTACTTTAAACTCATTAGATTTTAGGTTTTCTCTTTTTAGAACTTCTTCCTCTAAATAATCAGGATAAACCAAATAATCAAAATCCATTCCTAAGTCATTTGCCTTATCTTTATAATTTCCATTTTTATCATATGTGAAATCAATCACATCTGCTCCAATATCTAAAACTATGTCCTTTAGGAATTCAGAATAGACTTTCACTTTTTTATCTTTGTTGGATTTTCTTATTTCATTAAACTCATTTTCATCCAAAAGGGCATAGAGAGCATCATCTTTATAATCATTGAAAATAGCTTCTATCTCTTCATCCCCAATAGCTTTTTCAATCAAGTTCTTTTCAAAAAGAGCCTTAGACACTGTTTTAATGCTTTCCTTAATCTGTCTAAATGTATTTGTCTTAATGGCCAATGAATCCATTTTCACCTTGCTTTCAGAAAGCAAAATGGCAAAATCCCCTTCTTCCTCATCAGGAAATTTATTTACTTTGAATTTCTTAAGTCCTGCCCATTCCACTATTTGCTTACACATTGGAGTTGTAACAACAATCATAATATTCCCCAAAATATCTTCAAAATAATATCCTCAAAATAATATCCTCAAAATTATGCTTAAAAAATATTACTTATTAAGTATTATATATTACTAAATATAAATGTTATACATAGAATAAAATCATATTTACTAAATTTTAGAAAGATTAGAGGCTAAAAAATGAAAGTGAGTTTAAGTTTTGAAAAAGGTTCCTCAAAAGACCTTTCCATAATGGTTGATGCATTAAGGGCAAGCACTACAATTACAGTTGCTCTCGATAAATTCAAGGAAATTTATCCAGTATATACACCAGAAGAAGCAATAAAAATAGCTGAAAGGAAGGATGCTGTGTTGGCAGGGGAGAGAACCGGCAGAACAATTGAAGGGTTTGAACTTGGAAACTCCCCGGGTGAAATGAAGGAATACTCTGGTGAAAAGGACACTTTAGTACTTACAACAACCAATGGTGTGAGAGCTTTGGACAATATGGAATCTGAAATCATTTTAATTGGATCATTCATCAATGCAAAAGCTTGTGCAAAGGCAGCATGCAAGCTTGCAACTGAACACATTGAAATCGTTATGGGAGGATTCGAAAGAACCTTTGCAATAGAGGACTTTTTAGCAGCTGGTGAAATATTATTCTGGATTCAAAAGGAATTGGATGAACAGAATAAACTAAATATCGATGACATAGATTATTTCAAAGAGGAAACCGGAATAACAGAATTTGCTATTTCAGCAATTATGGCAAGCAGAGATAAGGAAAAAGTTGAAAAAATTTCCATCAAATCAAAATCCGGACGTCGTCTTGCATATCTTGGATATGAAGATGATGTTAGACTATGCGTTAAAGAAAATATCCGCGAGAATGTTGGAATCTATAGGGATGGAAAGATTACATTATACCATGAATAGATTTCAATCGGACTTTCAAAAAGTTTATAAATGTAATTGATATAATTAATATAAGAATTAATATTAATAGTTAAATAAAATTTTAATTATATTTTAAATAAAATTTACAATAGAAAGAACATTTTAAGAAGGATATCTGATGATAAGAGAATGTTTAAAAATTATAGGAACTGCACATGTGTCTCAAAATAGTGCTGATGAGGTAAGGGCAGCTATTTTGGAAGACCAACCTGATGTAGTGGCTATTGAATTGGATAGAGGGCGATACCAAAGACTAATGAATGAGAGAAACGGCATCGTGGAAGATGACTCAATTCATATTACCAAAATCATTAAGGAAAACAAGGTAGGTGTTTTCCTAGTTACAACAATCCTTTCCTATATGCAAAACAAGATTGGTGAAGATGTAGACATCAAGCCAGGATCTGAAATGATTGCTGCAGTTGAAGCCTCCGAGGAAATCGGATGTAGAATTGCACTCATCGACAGAGACATTAATGTCACATTGCAAAGGGTATTGAACAGTATGACCACTTGGGAAAAGCTTAAGTTCATATATGGAATTGTTGGTTCAGTGTTCTCATCAGATGAAGAGGAATTGAACATTGAAGAGCTTAAAGAGCAATCCAACATAGACCAAGCTATGGAATACTTCAAGGAAATCTCACCTGGAGCATACACTGCACTTGTTAAGGAAAGGGATGCATACCTTGCAAAAGGAATATTAGGCATTCCAGAAGATAAGGTAATAGCTGTCGTAGGTGCAGGCCATAGGGAAGGAATAATCGATTATCTTGACAATCCTGAAACACTCCCAAGCTACAGAGAACTAAATGATATGGATAAGAAAGGTGGAATCCCTTGGCTAAAAATCATTTTGGCTTTAATCCCTATTTCATTTGTCGTGATATTTTTTCTTGCTTGGATGAATGGAATCCATATAGAAGGGGATATTGTACAATTTGTTGTAATCAGCATGATTATGGGTTTTATAGGTTCAATTGTCTCTGGGTCTAAAATCCAATCTGCAATCATTGGAGGATTAGTTGCTCCCCTTACCATCATTCACCCATTGCTTGCTGCAGGATGGTTCTCAGGACTTGCAGAAGCTAAATTCAGAAGAGTGAGAAAACAGGACATTAACAATTTAGGTAAAATAGAAAGCTTTAGAGACTTATGGAATAACAATATCATTAGAATCTTGCTTGTGGTTGTTGGAACAAACCTTGGAGTGAGCATTGCCACTCTAGTAATCTTGCCTTCACAAGTGTTTATTCCACTATTCATGAAGATTTTTGGAGGTTAAAAATATGTATTTGATATTCAGATGCGACTGTGGAAGGGTTTTATATGCTAAAAAAGGTGTTGCTACAAGAAAATGCACTTGTGGAAAAACCATCAAGGTGAAAAGTCGCAGAATCCTTCAAAGGGTGGAAACTGCAGAAGATGCAACATATGCCGTTCAAAAGATGCAAGAGGAAATCTATGGAGGGTCAATGTTCAGCACTGCAGAGGAATTTAAACAGAATAAGTTCCTCAATCAAATAGATAGAAAAATGAAAGAATTATAATCAAATTTTTTCCACATAATAATTTAATAATCATTAAAATATTACCAAAATTATGTAAAATATAGCAAAATTATTAAAAAATTATAAAAATAATGCAATTCAAATGCTAAAAAAACATTAAATTTATAAATAGAATTAATAAATATCATTATTGCTTATAAAAAAAACTTTATATAAATATAGATAAAATACAATATAAAGAAATATTTATTTTTAATTAAAAATTTTAAATTATAAATTGTTTAAGGACTTAATGGAAATGGACTCGATAATTATAGGAATTGAAATTTTAGTAATAATAATTTTAATTGTGCTTAATGGACTTTTCTCCCTTGCAGAAATTGCTGTTGTATCCACTAGAAGAATCAGGATGCAAAAAATCGCAGATGAAGGGAATAAAAGAGCATTACTTGTTTTAGACTTTATGGATAATGTCAGTGACTTCTTATCCACTGTACAAATTGGTATAACATTTACTGCAATTATCACAGGGGCAATTGGTGGAACTACTTTTTCTGAACCTATGGGTAATTTTTTAAGCCCATACATTCCTTACAGTTACCAATTAAGCTTCATATTTGTTATTCTTGTAACTACATACTTCACAATCTTGATTGGTGAAATTGTACCTAAAAGAATGGCATTAAATGACCCTGAGGGATATTCATTGCAAACTGCAAAATTCATGCAAGTAAGTTCATGGATCTGCAAGCCGGTTGTCAGATTGCTTGACAGTTCAACCAACCTTGCACTTAGAATTGTTGGCTCCAAGCCAAAAGAGGATGTTGTAACCGAAGAGGAAGTCAAATTACTTATTGAAGAAGGTATTGAAGACGGAACCATTGCTGAAGAGGAAGAAGACATCATCAAAAGGGTGTTCCGTTTAGATGACCAAAAAGTGGATATGATAATGACTCCAAGAAGTGAAATCATCTGGATAGATTTGGAAGATGACATGGAAGAAAACAAGGAAAGAATCATTAGCAGTAAAAGATCCATCTTCCCTGTAGCTGAAGGAGAGTTGGATGATTTCATCGGTGTAGTTCAAGCTAAAGACCTATTAAGTGAAATCTTCTCAGGTAAAGAAATAAATATTAAAGAAACCATCAAATCTCCATTGGTTGTTCCTGAAAACATGCTTGCAATGGACTTGCTTCAAGAGTTCAAGGAAAATAGGGAATATGTCCATATGGTGCTTGTTGTAGATGAATTCGGAAGTGTTGCAGGATTGATTACATTGAATGACCTTCTTGAAGGAATCGTAGGAGACATTCCGGGTATCGATGAGGAAGATGATCCTAAAGCAATTGAAAGAAAAGACAATTCATGGTTAATTGACGGCAGATTCTCTATTGAAGACTTTAAGGACTTGTTTGAAATTGAAAAGGAAATGCCAAATGAAGTTGAAGACGGATACACAACCATTGCAGGATTCATCCTTTCACATGCAGGCAAAATCCCAGATACAGGTGAAATATTCCATGAAGGCAAGTTTACCTTTGAGATTATGGATATGGATGCAAACCATATTGATAAGATCTTGGTAACCGTCAACGAAGAGGATGCAAATAAATTGGATCTTGAAAGCAAAGAGGATTAGGAGAATAATAATGGAATTAATTATTCAAATTATTTTACTTATAATAGGATTTGTGCTTTTAATAAAAGGTGCAGATGTATTTGTAGATGGTGCAAGTAATGTTGCATACAATTTAAAGATACCTACCATCATCGTAGGTTTGACAATTGTTGCATTTGGTACAAGTGCACCTGAAGCTGCAGTTTCAATTACTTCAGCATTTGCTGGAACCAATGCATTATCCTTAGGAAACGTTGTAGGTAGTAATATCTTCAATATTTTAGCAGTAGTAGGTATTTCTGCATTGCTTGGAACCTTGACTGTAGATAAAATTCTAATTAAAAGAGATTTCCCATTTTTAGTCATCTCCACAATAGGATTACTTGTTATAGCGGTCCTATTTGGACAACTAAGCAGACTCTGTGGTATAATCTTCTTGATTATCATTATCGCTTATGTTTATCGTCTTGTACAGGAAGCAAGAAAAGATAAGGAAGCTATGTCAGAAGAGATTGAAGTGAAACTTTCAATGCCAAAATCATTCATTTACATTATTCTAGGTATTGCAGGTATCATTATAGGTTCTGATTTGGTTGTGGATGGTGCAAGTTTCATTGCTAGTGCATTCGGATTAAGTGATGCGCTTATTGGTCTTACCATTGTTGCAATAGGAACTTCCTTGCCTGAACTTGTTACATCTGTAACTGCACTTAAAAAAGGGGACAATGGTATTGTAATCGGTAACGTGCTTGGATCAAGCATCTTTAATATCTTATTCATTTTAGGTGTAAGCAGTGCAATCATGCCATTACCTATTGCACCGGAAATGGTAACTGATATTGCTTTAATGACAGTGATTACTATAATCGGTGCAATATTCGCTTATAGTCAAAATGAAGTGGATAAAAAAGAAGGTGCAATATTAGTTGCCTTATTCATACTCTATATGGCGTTTGTCATTATAAGAAATTAATTATTCATTAATTTCTTTTCTTTTTTTAAAAAATAAAAATTTGTCAAAGACAAATGGGATTTATATGAAATTGAATAAAAGAATTTTTGCAATAGCGATTTTTACAATTTTTATTTCAATAGCTACTGTGAATCTCGCACCGAATCATCAAAATAGTGATTTGGTGTATAATCCATCAAATACTGATTTAACATCTATCTTATCCAATGAAACAAATAATTTTGGATGCTGTTCAATAGTTATGCAATTGGAAGACAATGATACATTAATGTCTTATAGAAGAGATTCCAATTATGAAGCGGATATTTTTGTTGAAAAAACTACTTGGCACGAAATTCCTGCCATAAAACAGTATAAAACCAAAAATAAATATTTCAATCATGTGATCATAACTAATTCAGGTTGGGTAATTGGTTTAGGAGGAATAGATGATGGAATCGACAGTGAAAGATGTGAAAACATCACTGCAAAAATGATTACAGAAGATTACAGCATCTCAGAGAAGTATTTGGCTGAAATTCAAGAGATTAAAAAACATTATGGGAGAGGGCATGTAGTCATAAAAGCCCCTAATGGAAATTATGGATTTGCAACACCTACCAAGTTGAAAACAGGAAAATTAATCCCTGGAGAATACATATCCATTCCAAATGATTATGAATTATCCAGAAGAGGCAATATTTCATTAAACATAAAAGATAGAATCAAAGAAATGGTTAATTTATCCCAAACTGATCGTTATGGATTAGATAGGCGTGAAATAATTGCATATGATGTTCATTTAACTAATGATAACAATACAACTGACATTTATGTCGCCAATGAAGATGGAACCTTTGTTGGGAAAAATTATACTGGCTGTATTGACAATATAATCCTTAATAATGAAACTATAAAAGCCAAAGATATACCAATAGCTCCAAATTATAAAAAAATAGGTTCCATTAGCTTTGAAAATGATAAAAACAAATTAAGCAATCTAGAAATAAGCTTAATAATCATCGGAATTATAATCCTCATAGCAATTTTATTCTTTATAATGCTTAAGATTATAAAACTTGTTAAAAATAGAATTTATAGAAAAAGAAGAAGAAAAAGAAACAGAAGATATAGATAAAAAAAGATTAAAACTTAATAATCTAAAAAAGATTAAAAATACTAATCATTGAAAAAAAGAAAAAAGCAAGGAAAGCAGACTACATGTTTTCCCAAATTGTTTCTTTTATTTCACAAGCCTTACATATTTTACCGGATGTTGGTTCACCACACCTTTCACATTCATTTAACACTGTCCTAATATTCTCAACATCAAGTGTTTTAATAAATGAATTCAACACATTTTCCTTTGTTCCAGGATGTTTGGATTCTGTATTGTTTAAAAACTCCTTAATCTTAGCCCTTAATGAAAGATTAGAATAAGGACATTCATCCAAATGAATTTCAATTCCATTTAGGATTGCCCACATGCCTACCTCTTTTTCTGGAGTGTTCCATAATGGCTTTATTCTTGGAATCAGCTTTTCATGAATTTGATCTAATTCTGGGCCAAATTTAGAGAATTTTACGGTATCCCCTCTTGAAAAGCTCATTAAAAATGATTGAATCTCATCATCAAGATTATGTCCAGTAGCTATCTTATCAGCACCTATTTCATAAGCTGTTTTATTTAAGATATTTCTTCTAAAGACTCCACATGGAATGCAAGCGCTTTTAAAATAAGAATAAATGTCATCCAATGCAAATCCTTCCTCATCCTTAAAGGATTTTTGAATAAGTGGAATATCCAACATTTTTGCATTGTTTACTGCTGCATCAATTCCATGTTGGCGATAGCCTTCTATTCCCTCATCAACAGAAATGGCAACAAGCTCAAAATCAAAGCCACAAATGTCATGGTAATTTTTAAGTGCATGAAGAGTCAAGACACTGTCTTTACCTCCAGACAATGCAATAGCTATTTTTTCACCCTCTTTAATCAATTCATATTCTTTGATCAAATCATTGATTCTAGTGAAAATCATTTCATTAAACTCTTCTTTTTTTATACTCATAATATCACTTAAAATTAAAACAAAACAATTTAAATTTTTCTTAAAAAAAGTTTTTCTATTAAATTTTATATCATACAAAGTATAAAAAGTAAACTATGATTACAGCAGATTTATGTATTATACCTATGGGAATTGAAGAGTCCAGTGTTGGCAAATATGTTGCTAAAGCAGCTCAAATTATTGAAAAAAGTGGCTTGAACTATCAAATAACCGCTATGGGAACTCAAATTGAAACTGAAGACTTGAAAAAATTATATGAAGTTTGTGGAGAAGTTCAGGAATCTATTTTTGAAATGGGAGTACCAAGGGTTTACACTGTTTTGAAAATAGATGATAGGGGAGATAAGGAAAACAGAACATTAGAAGAAAAAGTAAAATCTGTAAAAAATAGAATGTGAAAAATAAGAAAAATTAAATTAAAATATTAATAAAAGAAATTAAAAAAAGAAAAAATAAAAATTAATTAAAGAAATCATTTAAAAGAATTCTTTAATTGTTTTGATAATATAATCTAAGTCTTCTTGAGTAAGCTTTGCATGAATAGGAAGAGATAAAACTTCTTCTACTATTTCATCAGTTACTGGAAGAGCTTGATCGTAACCTAATTCCTTATAAAGAACTTGATCATAAAGAGGAATTGGATAGTAAATACCATTACCAATACCATTTTGAATTAAATAATCAGACAATTCATCTCTTTTTCCATCTTTAATCTTGATTGTGTATTGGTGGTAAACATGCTTGCAACCATCTTTTAAAACTGGAGTTTCAATTGGTTCAATATCCTTTAAACCTTCATTAAGGCATTTAGCATTTTCAATTCTTTTTGCATTGAATGAGTCTATTTTCTTAAGTTGCTCTAAACCAATAGCTGCAGCAATGTCAGTCATCCTGAAGTTATAACCTAAAACGTCATGATGATATTTGGTAGCTGAACCATGAGCTCTAAAGACCTTTGCGTTTTCTGCAAATTCCTCATTGTTAGTGGTGATCATACCACCTTCACTTGTGGTCATGTTTTTGGTAGGATAGAAACTGAAACAAGCCATGTCTCCAAGGTTACCTACCTTTTCACCATTGTATTCAGCACCATGCGCTTGAGCTGCATCTTCAATGACAATCAAGTCATGCTCTTTTGCGATTTTCATTATAGGTTCCATATCTGCAGCTTGACCATACAATTGAACAGGCATGATAGCTTTAGTCTTGTCAGTGATTGCTTCTTCAATCTTTGCAGGGTCAATGGTAAAGGTTTCAGGGTCTATATCAACAAAGACCGGGCGAGCTCCAGTGTATAAGATGGAGTTTCCAGTAGCTGCAAATGTGAATGGGGTTGTAATAACTTCATCTCCTTCGCCAATTCCAGCGGCTAAAAGAGCTACATGCAATGCAGAAGTTCCGGAATTGGTTGCAATTCCATACTTTGCACCTACATATTTTGCAAATTCTTCTTCAAATTCAATTACCTTTGGTCCTTGTGCAATCATACCAGATTTCATTACATCAATTACTGCATTTATTTCCTCTTCTTCAATAACAGGACTAGCTATTGAAACTTTAATGTCTGCCATATTTTCACCTAAAATGAATAAAATAAATTATTTAATAAATTTAAAAAATTAACTAATAAAATTAACTAATAAAAATTAACTAATTGAAATTATATTATTTTCAATAGTTTAGTTAAATAGTTTATAATATCTATTTATTCTTAATCTTATATTAGTTTTACTTAAAATTCTAAATTTATTTAAATAAAATGAAAAATAAATATTAATTAAAATATTAATCTAATAATAAATAAAAGAATTATTAAACCAATTATAATCAAAAAAGGCAAAATTATGGAAAATAATCAAAATAACAATTATCAAAATAACTACAACACCGAAATAAGGGAGTATGGTGAAGATGAATTAAAAATCATCGAAGAGGGTAAAGTTCAAATAAAATTCCCTGATTTTGATAAGGTTTCATCTGATGCTCCTGTTTTTTATAATCCTCGAATGGAATTCAATAGGGACAATTCAATCCTTGCACTCCAGGCATACCAAAGGGAAGTGGATAGGGAAATAAACATTTGCGACCTTTTTGGAGGAAGCGGAATAAGAGGAATACGCTATAAAAAGGAAATTGATGGAGTTGGTGATGTTTCAATAAATGACATCAGCCCACTTGCCAATGAATTTACCAGAATCAATGCAGAACTTAATGATGTTGAAGTTGAAATAGATCAAAAGGAAGCAAACAACGAATTGAGAAGCAATATGGGAAGATTTGATGTCATTGACATTGACCCATTTGGAACCCCTTCACCATTTGTGGACTCTGCAGGATATAACCTTAAAAGGGATTCCCTTCTTTGCTTAACAGCAACAGACACATCATGCCTTTGCGGAACATATGAAGAGCCTTGCATTAGAAAATATAATGCGCAACCATACAAAAGCGAATATTGCCATGAAAATGGTATTAGAATTCTCATTGGATTTGCTGCGCTCACCCTTGCAAAGTATCAGAAATACATTGAAGTTAAAATGTCACATAGCAGTGAGCATTACATGAGAACATACCTGAAAGTAAGAAAAGGCTCCAAAGCTACTGATGAATCATTAAAAAACATTGGATATATTGCACATTGTAAACATTGCCTTCATAGAAGCGAGTACAAAGGTCTTGCATCAAGCATTCCAGAATTCTGTCCTGAATGCGGTGAAAAATTGATAGTGGCAGGCCCAATGTGGCTAGGACCTATACAAAATGAAGAATTCATTGATTCCATGATAGAAATAGCTGAGGAAAAGAATCTTAACCAAAAGGATAATGTCTTAAAGCTATTGAATTCCTGTAAGATAGAGGCAAATGCACCAAGCACATTCTACGATATCCACAAAGTATGCAGAGCCTTAAAGATCAGCGCCCCTAAGTTTGACAAGGTATTCGATAAGCTTGAGGAAGAAGGGTTCGTTGCAGTGAAAACCCATTACAGTCCTCTCGGTATAAAGACCAATGCAAGCAATAAGGAATTGATGGACATAATCACGGAATTGGCAAAATAGAAAAATGCAAACTATACTTAATTAAGTATTTTAGATAAGGATAGTGGCTTAAAATTGATTTAATTGAAGATTAGGCGATTATATTAAAATAAACATTCTAAAATTAAAAATTAAGAACAAAGAATTAGTAAAATATACTTTAAATATTTTAAATAAAATTTAATTTAAAAATATTTAATATCAAATAAAATAATCAAATAATAATTAAATTTATCAAAAATTAGAAAAAAATAAGAAAAATAAGAAAAGTTTTATATATAAATTATAACAAACTTAATATTGTTATACTTAATATAAACTATTTAACACGAAACTTGAATTGCAATTGATTTAAAACCCCCTTTAAAAATTGCAATGCAAGAAAAAATAAAAAAAGTGAAAATCATGTGTGCAAAAAAGAACGATGAAATAATCAAATTGGACGAAACTGATATTAAAATTCTAAAAATCATCAATGATGATGTTAGAATTTCATACAGACAAATATCACGTGATTTAGGAATTTCTGTAGGAACTGTACACAATCGTATCGATAAAATGCTTAAATCTGGTGTAATTGAAAAATTCGCACCTGTATTAAACCATAAAAAATTAGGTTATGCGCTTACAAGCATTATTGGCGTTAATGTTAAAGGTCAAGAATTGGAAGCTTGGGAAGCTGAAATCTCAAACAACAAAAATGTTGTTGGACTTTATGACGTTACCGGTCAATATGACGCTATTGTAATTGCTAAATTTAAAGATACCGATGAATTAGACAAATTCCTTAAAGAATTGCTTAAATCAGGCTGTATTGAAAAAACAATTACACAAACTGTGCTTAACATAGTAAAAGAAGATATTGGATCTGCTAATATCCTCTAGCTTTAAGTTAATTTTTAAAATTGATAATAGTAATTAAATAATTTTTATAATTAAACCCCTTTCAATAATTATAAAATTATTTTAATTATTATTACCCCTTTATTTAACCCCTTTAAAAATTTCTATTTTTAATCTTTTTTTATAATTTTCATACTATTTCTATTCTATTTATATGCTATTCTTACATTATTCCTACACCATTCCTACACTATTTCATAAACAAATCAATAAAATACCCTTAAAAAATAATTTAATATAGAAAATTATATTAAACATTTATACAAAAAATATATAAACATACAATAATATTATTTTAAATATAGAAAATAAAAACTATTTATTTTATTATAAAAATTAAAAAACAATGATTAATTGTAAAAATTGTTGTAATAAAAAAATAATATTTATTTTTAATAAACTAAAGAAGGTAAACAAAAATGGTAGTTTGTCTCCCAGACACACAAGATGATGAACCACGTATCCCTATTCACTTAAGTAGAGTAGGTGTTACTGGCGTCAAAAAACTTTTAACTCTTAAAAGAAAAGAAAAAAGACCAATCATATTACTACCTACTTTTGATGCTTTTGTAGATTTGCCAAGCACTCAAAAAGGTACACATATGTCTAGAACTCCTGAAGCTATCAGTGAAGTTGTTGATGAAGTTGCTAAAGGTGCATCCGGTGGTGTTGAATCACTCTGTGCAGATATCGTAAATAGGATGCTTGAAAAGCATGAATACGCTAAACGTGTTGAAGTGAACATGGTTAGTGACTACATGTTTATGAAAGAGTCCCCAGTAACTGACAATAGATCCCAAGAAATGGCTAAATTAATAGCTAATGCTGTTGGCATCCGTGAAGATGATGGAACCATCACCATTAGAAAAGCTATTGGTGCTGAAGTTGTTGGAATGACTGTCTGTCCATGTGCACAGGAATCTGTAAGAGAAGTAGATAAAAGCAACTTATTAAAATTCTTAGATGAAGAAACATGTGAAAAAGTATTGGACACTGTAACTTTCGCTTCTCACAACCAAAGAGGAGTGGGAACCATCTTAATAGAAGTTCCTGAAAAGGAATACATCGATGGTGAAAAATTGATTGAAATCATTGAATCCTCTATGAGTTCCCCTATTTCAGAGCTTTTAAAACGTCCTGATGAAAATGCAGTTGTTATGAATGCTCATAAGAATCCTGTATTTGTAGAGGATTGTGTTAGAACAATGAATGAAAAGATCCTTGAGGAATTTTCATACTTGCCTGATGACACATTAATCACTACAAGACAAGAAAACCATGAAAGTATTCACAGACACAATGCTTATGCAGAAAAAGTTTCTACTTTAGGTTCTCTTAAAGAAGAGCTTAATTTATAAAAGAAGTTTATATTAAGTTTTAAACTTAATATTAACTTTAATTTTTTCTTTTTAAACATACGCAAATATTGCTTATTTGCTTAATATAACTTTAAACAATAATAAAAATAATAACTATTTTTAATATTTATAGACCTAGTCAATATTAGGTTTATTAATATATCTTTTTTTCAACTTCAATTTAGACTTTAATTTTACTAGTTTAATCTTAATTAACTTGATTTTTCGTGAAATACCTAATTAACAGCGTTAAATTAAAACTATTTATACTTAATCTGAACATATATATTACTAGGTTAATTGTTTAGTCAATTTATACTTAATCAAAAAAAGTTAGTGGTTTTATGGCAAAAGAAGATAAGAAAGCATCAAGGAAACGTTTTGATGAAATTATGGGTGTTGCAAAATAACACCACTTAGCAAAATTGTTGAAAGACAACGAAGACGATGAAGATTTTGAAATTTCAGACTTGAGATATGCAATGGAAGAGTGCGGTCCTGCATTCATCAAATTAGGTCAATTACTTGCTACAAGACCCGATTTAGTGGGCAATGAAATAGCTGATGATTTGAAATTGCTTAGGGACAACACACCTGCAACTCCTTTTGATGAAATAAGAGTAGTTATCGAAGATGAACTTGGACAGCCTCTCGAAGAGGTATACTCCGAATTCAATGAAGAGCCTCTCGGTTCTGCATCAATCGGTCAAGTTTATAAGGCAACATTAAAGGAAAGTGGCCAAGAAGTTGCAGTTAAGGTTCAAAAGCCAGGCATCATTGATGTGATTGAACCTGATGTAAAAATATTGAATAAAATAGCTGGAACCTTGGATAAACATGTTTCAGGAACAAGAACATATAACTTACCTGCGATGGCTCAAGAATTCGAAAGGTCCATCTTCAAAGAGCTCGACTATATGGAAGAAGTCAGAAACATAGGCAAAATCACCAAAAACTTTTCAGAAGTGGATTACATCAAATTCCCAGAAGTATATCCTGAATACTGTACTTCCAAAGTCATTAACATGGAACTTATTGACGGATATGAAGTGACCGAACTGTTCGACAATGAAATCGAAGGAATAAACAATAAGGAAATCGCTCAGTATGGATGCCAATCCTATTTGAAACAAGTTTTGCTTGACGGATTTTTCCATGCGGACCCACATCCAGGTAACTTGTTTGTAACTAAAGACAACAAGCTTTGCTACATAGACATGGGAATGATGGGAGTCGTAAATGATACTTTCAGATCAAACTTTGCTCAAATGATATTGCTCCTATTGGATGGAAATTCACACCATTTGATCAATCAAATGCTTTATATGAATATCATCACTCCAGAACAGAACACTGATGAATTTAAGGCAGATGTTGATGACTTGCTAAACACCTACATTGGAGTTGACATAGACCAAATGGATGGAATATTCGACAACTTAATGAATGTCATGATCAAGCACAATATCATTCTTCCAAGAGAATTCGTAATGATTGGAAGAGGAATACTCCTTATTGAAGATGCCGGAGACAAATTGGATCCTCACTTCAATCTTACTGCAGAACTTGAAACATTCGCTAAAAAAATGATTAAATCAAAATTCGAACCGGGAAATCTTGTTGGTGGTGGATTCAACTACATTGTAGAAATTGAACACTTGTTAAAAGACTTGCCGGACAGACTTAACAGCACTCTTGACAAGCTTGAAAAAGGACAATTAGAGTTAAATATGAACCACACTGGCTTGGATGAATTGAAAGATCAATTATCCATTTCCTTAATCGTTTCTGCATTGCTTGTTGGTTCATCCATTGCAATTTTAGCAGATAAAGGACCAAGAGTATGGGATATTTCTGCTATTGGATTCTTTGGATTCATTATCAGCGCAATTCTTGGAATATACATAATATATAAATTCTTACGCAAATAAATTGAATCAAAACCCATAAATGGAAAGTGGATTAAGTTAAAACTAGATTATCATGAGGTGAAAAAATGTATAAAAAAATATTTGCATTCCTATTATTAACTTTTTTAATTATAGGTGCAGCAAGTGCAGCAGATTTTAAGATTAATGATGGTTTTGAACAATGGTCGGATGTTGTTTTCCAAAATGAAGAAACCGGCATGGACTTATACACTTGGGATTATGACGATGAATATATTCAAGAATATTATTTGCAAAATTCCAGCGATTACTGCATAGTTTCAGGAGATAATAACACATATAATGTCAGTTATGATTCCGACACCACAATAAGCCATATTACTTCTTATCTGACTTCAGCAAATATCGGTATTGACCATGGGGTCTTGGAAATAGCTGAAGTGGATGGCAAAAAGTATATTTTCATGACTTATATGGAAAGCGGAACCCCTGATGATTGGGAAGCATGTTATGATGAATTGATGATATTCAATGAAAACAATAACATAGAGCCAATAGCAAATGCAATATAAAAAATAGTTAATAAATCAATATTCCTTAGAATATTGATAATTTTTTATTTATTTTTTTCTAATATCTATTTTTAAAAAAAGCAAGTCTTTAAAAAAATACTCAAAATCTATTTTTAAAAAAAAAGTCAATTCCAATCAACTAAATAGAATTGATATAAAAAAATGAAAAGAATTAAATTTATTAAAACTTAATCCTTTGCCCATCTTTTTAGTTGTGGGAACACTTCATTCATCATTTTGGAAGCTTCCTCCTTATCAATCTCTGGATGAACTTCAACCATCTTTTCAATGCAGAAATTCATCATCTCTTCCATAGTCATATCTGAAGTGAATTCACCATCCTTAAAGCAGTAAATACAGTATTCATCATTTTTGGATTCGTCTGCATTGGTTCCAAAAAGCTCTTCAGTCATAGGCATTGCACAGGATTGGCAAAATTTTTGATCTTCAAAGTTTTCCATAATATCATTTTCCTTAATTTATAAGCACATTATAAAGATTCATATCACAATAATATGCATATTTTATACAAAATATATACACATTTATTAAATTATAATATTAAATAATTTTCGAAAGAGCATTTAAAAACTATTTTTTTCTCCATTGATAAGCAATTCTTGGAGAACCATCTCTTACATAAATGGTTCCACACTTCTTAAATCCATTCTTTTCTATCTGTTTTTGCATAATGACATTGTTGCTGTGAGTGTCTATTCTAATGTTATCGCAAATGGATTTGCAATAATCCATTGCAGATTGGAATATTCCATGACCCTTCCCATCACTTGCAATTCTATGTAAAGTGATGTAATCATCATCATTTAGCCAACTGCCATTTTCTATATATTGATAAGTTGGTTCCAATCCGCCAATAAGCACAAAGACACCATGAGGCTCATTATCATCATCACATATCAGATAAGAGATTGAATTGGCAATATCCTCTTTTACCAAATCTTCACTAGGATAGAAATGACCCCACTGATTGGGATTTCCAGATTCAATCATAAAGTCTTGAGCAGCACGATAAATGTCCATAATTAGATTTAAATCATCAATTGTCGCTTTCCTAATATGCATATTTCCACCTCAATGCTTTTCATTTATAGCATCTAAAATGCACTCGATTCCACCAAATGATTTTAACTTATCACCAATGAACTTGGAATTTTCTCTAAATCCATTATCATTTATGAGTTTTTCACTTTCAGCTCTTATGATTTCACTTTTAAATTCATTAATATTCAACACTTTAGCTGCACCGAGATTCTCAACAGATTTCCCATTGTAAATCCTTTCAAACACTCGTCCAGGACATATCAATTGGGGGACTCCATAAATCAATCCATCAATCATGCTGTTTTGACCACCATGATTTATGAATAGAACAGCACTATTAAGCAGTTTAGAAAAGTCCCAACGTTTATCTACATGAATATTTTCATATTCTTGCTTTTCCAGTCCCAATGATGCAATATAAACTTCATAATCAGTGCCAACAAATGCATTTTTTATTTCATTCATCATCTTTTTAGGAGAAATAGTACCATTTCCCATATAAACCAAAATGATATTCTTACTATTCTTAGAATCATTTAAATTATCATCATTTGAGCTATTTTCTAAATTTACATCTTTCCAAGTTCCACAGAAAGTCACATTATCATTTTCAATTGGTTCCAGTTCATAAATGCTTGGAACAAATGACTTGTCTGCCCATTTGAAAAGATCCAATGCAGAATAAACATCTGGAAGACTGTTCTCTTTTAAAAACTTCTTAAGTCCTTTAGCATGCTTTGGACTAGAACTGTATTCTGTTTGTGTGGGATAACTAATGCTTGCAAATAATAGCCTATTCTCAAGTTTCGTAGCTATTATTGCAGAGATATTAAATTCACTATAAACTATGTCCGGATTAAAATCATCAATGGCTTTTCTAATATCTTCAACACTTTTTGCCAAATAATTATAATCAATGTTTCCTGTAAAGTGCAAGACATCCTCAAAGCTGCCCACATTTTTCTTTTCTATTATTCCCAATTTTTGTGCAATAGGAAATGTCTTGCTTGCAATAGCTTTAGGAAGCCCCAGAGGCATGGGAACTTCAAGATAATAGTTTTTAACACCTTCAATTGGCTTATAATTTACATCCTCTGCAATGCAAGTAGCAACTTCAATACCTGCATCTTTTAAATGTTCAACTAGCAATCTAGCCCTACCAGAAGGCCCTGCTGTTTCAGCCATTGCAGCCATTGAACTAATTAACACTTTCATAATATGCCTCTAGATTTAGTTAAAATCTTAAATTATTTTATAATCTTTTTTTATAATCTTTTTATTTTATAATCTTTTTAACTATTAAGTATTTATCAATTTTATTTTATATTTATTTTGTAAAATTTATATACTATCTAAATTAAAAATAACTATATAATTTTTTTAAAAAATAACTTAAACACAATTAAATGATAAAGTGATTTTATGTCAGACGTATTATTAAAAACTACAGGAAAAATTATTGGACATTTCAATGCATTTAAAGGCTCCAGGCCTGCATTCCATGGAGAACATGTTGTTATCGTAAGAGGTGTCAGCCGTGACCAGATTGAAATTGATGAATTGGAATCTAAATTAGCGGAACTTGAAGGAGTTCTCAATGCTAAGGAAGTTGATGTCTTGTCAGATGAGGGTAAAGAATTTGTTGAGAAAGTGGACTCTTACATTAGGGATGCTGAAGATGGTGGTGTAGCACCAGACAATGAAGGATTACTCAAAATGAAAGAGCAATTGGAAGCTATGGGATTAAAAGTAGAGTACAAGCTATTCTTGATGCCTAATGTAGGAACATTTGTAGCTATCTGGAAAGACAAATCTGGATTTGGCCCATTATATGTTGAAGTTACTGCTACTGAAAGGGATGAAATAGCTGAATAAATTAAATTTGCCTAAACTATTTTTCTAAATTAAATTAAAACTGGTGTAAAATGTCTAATCTATCCAATATTGACTTTGAAAATCTCACAAGAGAAGACCTAATATCCATTTTAGAATGCAAAAAAGAAGATATTCTAGAAATCATGACTTTAGCTAATTCCAAAAGGGAAAGCAATTATGTCACATATTCCAAGAATGTTTTCATTCCAGTTACAAAAATATGCAGAAACGATTGTGGATACTGTGCATTCAAGCAAAACCCAGATGACCCTGATGCAATAGTGCTAATGGAAAAGGAAGAGATATTGGCTACCTTAAAGGAAGCTGAAAAGTATGGCTGCAAGGAAGCACTCTTTACAATGGGCGAAGATGCAGACAATGAGGAAGCTGTAAAACTAAAGTTAGAGAAATTAGGCTATGAAAACATGATAGATTACATTTATGACATCTGCAAGATGACTGTAGAGGAAACATCACTTCTACCCCATACAAATGCCGGCAACTTCTCATATGAAGATATGAAAAAGCTCAAACAATACAATATCTCAATGGGAATGATGCTTGAAAGCTCATCAGAAAGGTTGATGAGCACAATAGCTCACGAGAAAAGTCCTGGAAAAGATCCAAAAATACGTCTTGAAACAATTGAAAATGCTGGAAAGCTTAATATTGCATACACCACTGGAATACTCATTGGAATCGGAGAAACAAAAGAGGAAATAGCTGATTCATTGCTTAAAATAAAAGAGCTTTGCGATAAGTATGGCCATATCCAAGAAGTAATTATCCAAAACTTTACAGTAAGTCCTGGAATAGAAATGGAAGATTATGAAGAGCCAAGCCTACTGGATATGGTTAGAACTGTTGCAGCAGCACAGCTCCTTTTTGATGAAGAGGTTTCAGTACAAGTTCCGCCTAACCTAAACTATGAAACCAGCCAAATATTCCTACTCTGCGGTACAGACGATTGGGGAGGAGTTTCACCGCTTAGTGAAGATTATGTGAACCCATCATCCCCATGGCCAACACTTGAAAAGTTAGAAAAATTAACTAATGATGCAGGATATGAATTAATAGAAAGGTTAGCCATATATAAAAAATACATTAATGAAAAATATATTGAAAATCCAATATTATTGGAAAAAACAAAAAAAGCCCGAGAAGAAATCAATAACTGATTTCTTTAATTTATTTAATCTTTAAAGAGATTATAAAAAATAATCTCTTCATTTAACTTATCTAATTTTTAAAGAGATTAAAAATAAATAATCTCTTAAAATAATTTTAAATCTATAAAAAAATTCTGCCTAATTTTAAAAGTGATTTCGGATCTGCTTTGATAACTATCTTAACAATATCAGTTGTAGTAAGCTTATCAAATTTCATTTCCTTGAATTTATGAGCAATCCTATTGATGTCATCATCATCTAAAGTCCATAGGTACTCAGTGACTTTAGTGTATTTTTGCATTTCACTGCCCATTTCATCCAAATATAATTTTTCATACTTCTTAAGGAAATTGCTGGAACAGTCCCCTGATTTTATGGCTTCTGCAGCAACCTCCCCGGCAAATCTGCCTCCTAACATACCATTGGTGATTCCGCCACCAGTCAAAGGATTGACTTGGCTTGCAGCATCCCCTACAAGCATGATATTATCTCCATACATTTCCTTGACAAGACCTCCAACTGGGTCTCCGCCGGAATTCAGTTCAACTGCCTGAGCATCCTGAGTGGCATAACAGCTGTCTGCAGCATCAACAAGGTATTCGTAAGCGGATTTTTCCGCCATATTTGTAATGATTCCAAGACCAACATTTGCAACATCCCCGCCTTTAGGGAAGAGCCAGAAATATCCTCCTGGAGCAACACTGCCAAAATAGAACTCAAGATAATCATTTCTTTTCATATTGACATTGCACATCTCAAATTGGACACCAGCCACCATATGTTGAGGCTTTATATATGCATTCAATCCAGCCCATTTGGCTACATGACTTTCCGGACCATCAGCGCCTATGATAATTTTAGCATGAATATCAAAGATTTCCCCCATGGATTCACAACTTACAATGAATGTTCCGTCTTCCTGTCTTTTAAGGCCTTTTGCTTGGGTCTTGATTTTAATTTGTGCACCTTCCCTTGCAGCGACCGCAGCCATATGCTTATCAAAGACCTTACGCTCAAGGACATAACCTGCATCAGGCAAATCTATTTGAGTCTCATCAAGCCAAATGTCTGTTCCATCAGGAGCAACGAACCTTACACCGCTAATTTCATTGGTAACCCAATGAGGATCCATTTCAAGGTCGAGCTTTTCAAAGATCTTTTTTGAAACCCCTTCAGCACATCTTTTAGGAAATCCTATTTCGGACTTTTTATCCATTAGAATTACATCAACTCCTCCTTTAGCTGCAAATCTTGCAGCAGAAGAGCCTGCTGGTCCTGCACCAATTACCAATACATCAGTTTCAATCATAATACTTCTTCCTATATATAAAAGACATTTATATTTCCAAATTAATATAATTTTTTAAAAAATCCTTACATCCAAAACTATATGCTCCACACCAGGAGCATACCTTTTAATTTTTTGAATATTCAAGACTTCCACTTCTCGCTCACCACAATGCCAAGCCATCTCCTTTACTCTCTCGTATGGCCTGGTTTCAATAAGCTTATCTGGAACTGTTTCATGATAATGGATTATTCCACCCTCCTTAACGCATTCCATTGCTGGCTTCAGGAAGTGATGAGTTGTCTTGACATATCCCATCAATACCCTATCGGCACTGTATTTAGGAGCTTCTATGGCACAGTCTCCCAAAACAGGAATCATTCTTTCATATTTTGCCTTCTCATTTATCTTATTCAATTCAATATTCTTTTTTAGGAAATGATAGGAATTTGGATTGATCTCTATTGAAATGATTTCCTTTGCCCTACTGTGAACTCCAATTGGAATTGAAAAATAGCCTATACCTGCAAACATATCCACAACTGTTTCACCATCCTTAACAAGCTTTGCTATCCTTAGTCTTTCATTATTGTTTCCTTTAGCCCACATCACTTTAGACAGGTCCAGATTGAATAAGCAACCGTTTTCCTTATGAATGGTTTCTGTTTCTCTTCCATAAAGAAGACTTACAGTAGGTTCTCTCTTTTGTCCTTCAATCCTATCAATCTTAATAATTGACTTGACTTTATGTTCAGCTGCAATGGATTCCAAACTATATAGAGAATCATTATTGAACTTATTGTCAACTATTAAAATATCTCCAATTTTCTTCCATTTCAAAGAATCACCAGATGAATAAAAATCTCTATTCTAAATTCAATAAATATACTTTATTTTAATTAAATAAAATATTTTTGTAAAAAATTATTTCTTAATACTTTGGAAAGAGGATAAATAAAGAATCTTTCAAAAATATTAAATAAACCTTCAAATAAATAACTTAATTAAGTATTAATTTGATTAATATTTGGGGATTGCATGAATAAGAAAAAATGTTTATTATTTGGTTTTCTAATTTTAATATTGATCATTTCACTTGCCTCTGTTAATGCTAGTGAAAACACATCCTATTCAGATGATTCCATCACTTCAATTGGTGACAATATACAGTCCATTGAAGATCCTGGCAATGTCATCAATGAAAACCAAGTCACACAAAAATATCCGAACATTTCAAATGAAAAAGACACAACAGACATCATTAGCTCATCCACACTAAGTTCCAATCACTATGTTTCAGGAACATCATTTTCCAACATCCGTTCAGCAGCCAACAGCTCCAAACCAGGAGACACAATAACACTAAACGGCACATACCATAGCGACAAAAAGCAAATCACCATCAACACAGACAACATCACCATAAAAGGCAAATCACCCAATTCCAAAGCAATCCTAGATGGCAGCGACAGTGAAACCCGTATCCTACGCATCAACGGAGACAATGTTCATCTGGAAAACCTAATCTTCCAGAATGTCCATGCAGACATCTGGGGCGGAACAATAAGCTCCTACGGAAAACACCTGACAATCACCAACTGCGAATTCATTAACAACAATGCCCAAATAGGTGCAATCGTACTGAACAACGAATCCCACAACGCAACAATAAAAAACTGCATATTCAAGGAAAACGGAGCCATATTCACACACAATGGAACAGGAGGGTATGGAGGAGCAATAGACACACATGCACTAAACACCAAAATAATCAACTGCACATTCACAAGCAACAACGCCCTAGGCGGTGGAGCAATATACATGCTGCACCACGGAAACAACACAATCAAAGACTGCACATTCACAAACAACACAGCAAAAAACGGCGGAGCAATACTCCAAGCAAAAGACAACACAAACCTAAATATAATAAACTGCAACTTCACAAACAACACAGCAGAAAACAACGGAGGAGCATTATACCTAAACAACAAAACAGCTATTAAAAATTCAAGGTTCCTAGATAATCTGGCATTATCCTACGGCGGAGGAGCATTTGTCAACTCATTAAATGAAATGATAAATTGCAAATTTGAAAATAACATAGCATTATCAAATGGAGGAGGAATATATTACAAGAATGGGCTAAATTCCCAAATAATTTCCTCCACATTTTCAAATAATCTGGCTAAGCTTGGAGGTGCAATATTTACAAACCATACACTAAACATTTCAAGATCCAATTTCACATTAAACAATGCAATTTTAGGTGGAGCAATATTCAACAACGCCATCTTAAAATTAAACAAATCACTCTTTAAATTTAATACCGCTTTAAACGGAAGCTCAATATACAATAACAACACAGCAATTCTCTCTACTAATATTTTCCAGGACAACCAAGCCAAAAGCTACAAACTTAATGTAATCAATTACAGCACAAAAAACAAGGAAAATATAATTGATCTGCTTGTCTTCCTAGAATATGGAGACAATTACCCTGGAGTATACAGCCTTGGAGATTTGATTGTTGATGATCTTGCTCCCACATTGTCTAAAGGTGCACCAAATCAAGAGTTAATTCTAACTCTCAATGGCAAAAACTTTACAAGCATTACCAATTCTTCAGGATTTGCCATATTTGAAATACCAGCAAAAAACCTTAAAAACGGAAATTATTCTTTCCAAATAACACACCCCACAAGCAACATATCCACTCCCATAAACATCACTGGAATATTAGAGATATTCAATAAAGAAACTAACAATAATGAGAATAACAATAAAAATAGTAACATAAATAATGAGGATACTTCAAGAAATTCAACCAATATTATTGAAATGGAAAATAACCATAAAAAAGTCCATTCTAAACTTTTATCTAGTGGAGACACATCGGATATTGTTATCTATTCAGATAACCCTTATATCAAAATAGACACATCCACCAGTTCAAAGAATAAAAATGATATTGATAAAATGTTCTTTGGTTTATTTAAGGATTATACTGATGATTTTTATAAAAAGTTCCCATATGCAAAAAATAGAACAGATGCAAATATGTTATTCATATCATATCTTTATAAAGAGTTCTCTCATGATTTATTGACTAATCCTAACTCTTTCCTATCCATATACCCTATTGCTTTAGGATTGGATCTGTATGTTGTTGGCGCATTCGCTGAAGCATATGTTGCATGCAATGGCAGCATCAGTGGATTCTTAAAATATCCCTTCTTCCATGACCCACAATATAACAAATTTATGGATGCAACATTTGGCGAGTATTCCCCATGGATAAAAGGCATTCTAGATTTTGCTATAGGCATAGATGCAAATGGAGATATGTCAATAGCTCAATTTATAATAAATGTTATTTCTTTATTAGGTGTTGGATTATTAGAAAAGGGAGGTTCCAAAATATTAACTAGATTAAATAAACTCAATATGTACCTTAAAGGTTCAAAGATAACAATATTTATTCCTAATAGGCTTCCTAATCTAAACACTATGTTAAATCTAGTTGATATATCTATTCAGTTGGTTAATAAGCCCCATACAGGAATAATTTCTTTAACATATGACATTGGCAAGTTTCTTGCAGAGAAATTTGGGTTTAATATGGCATCTAAAGGTACAGAATCCAGCATAATAACTTCAATTATTAAAACATCCCAAATAATCGATAGATACCTAAATAATTTAAGCAAACCAGTATTAAATATACTAACTGCAGATTTTCTAACTTTTTCTTCAAAAGTTAAAAATTTAACTAAAACTCTCACAAAATATAATGCATCTAATAAAAGAAAAACAGTATTATATAAAGGTAATACATCAATTTACAAAAAAAATAAAGAAGGCCAAATTAAATTCATCAAAAAAATTTCTAAAAAAATTTCTAAAATAACACCCAAACAAATAAAAAATAAAATAAAAAGAGGAATAAAAAAATTAGCTAAACAATTAGGAATTTCAAATAAAAACAAAAAAGAATATGGCAAAAAACAAAAAATTATAATTAAAACTGCAAAAAAAGTCATCGAAAAAGTTAGTACAAAAGTTAAAACCAAAACAAACAAGAAAAGAACAAAATACCCAAAAAATAATAAAAAAGGTAAAAATAATAAAATGCATAAAGTGACTCAAACTGCTAAAAAATTTACTGCTAAAGTAGGCAATATTATAAAAAGTAAAGGAAAACAATTAATGAATAAAGTAGTTAATAATACAAAGAAATTATTAAAAAGCTTCATAAATTAAATTATTAAAATTTCTAGGAGGAATGAAAGTGAATTTGATTGGAACAATAAAATCTTTTAATTATAGTTATGATGATTTATGTGAGTATTACCTAAAAAAAATTAGCGAATTTGAAGACATAACACGTTTAAATGAACTTATTGAGTTAATTAAATCTTTAAAAACTAGTGATGTCTTTCATCGTTATGCAACTTGGGATAAAATGGGTGAAGATGACACCATATTCCTTTTTGACATTAATAAGGTTAAAATTTTTAAATGTGCTAAAAAGGGTTTAGGTTATCGGCATTTAATACCTCTTTATATTCCTGAAATAACCCATCGTTTGATTGATATAAATACACTTATTTCCATTTATGCTGTGGTTCAAATTTCATACATCACTTATTCTGGTCATTACCTTGAGTGGGAAGAGGATAAAGCAATTAAACTTTCTGATATTGGAGCCCATATCACTTTCTTTGTTGAAGATTTTGATGATACGGAGAATCCCCTGCCGGATTATGATGAAAGATTTTTTAAAAAACTTCATAGAACATATTGGGAAAATAAAAAGGCAGAAAAATTAGATACATTGATACATAGATTAATATCCACTATTTATGGCAGCTGCGATTTGGATTTTCTATATTGCCGCGGATTTCATATGGCAATGTTTTATCTCATGGGATGCAATGCTCTAAAAGAAGGAAGAGACAGCATTACTTGCGAAGATGTGGTAATAGCATACCTGACTGGATTCAAAATCATCCTCAATGACATCAGACCACTGGTATACGAACTATACGATGAAGAAAAATGGAAAGATGAAAGCAGCTGGAAATAATAAAAAAATAATGGAGTGTTTATATGATAGTGAATCGAAGCTTTGCAAAAGTCGTTTCTGTACTGTTCTTCCTTGAATTCGCATCCCTTTTTGCAATTGCAACAATGATCATCAATCCAGGATTCCAATTCTCACAAAATCCACTGATCCGTTTTGCAGGACTGTTCTTCTGTCTTTTAGTTACTGCAATCTTCTACTCATTCATATCAGAGGATGAAGAAACAATAAAGGGCAAAGACCAAGGAAATTTCCTAATCAAGGAAGAAATGGAATATAAAAGATTAATTCCAATAATAATCGTAGTGGGAATATTCATCGCATTTATCCTATTCCTTATCCTGAGGCCATATGGAATAATCTGAATTTCTTATTTTATTTAAATCATCAAAAACTATATGCTAAAAATATTAAACTAATTTAAAAACATTTAAATAATACAAAGCCAATAATAAGAGTAAATACATTAAAATAAATTAAAGTTATTAAAATCAATATTAATTTATAAACAAAAATATTGATTAGTACTAGGTAGTTTTGAAAATAAATGAAAATTAAGAGATTAAATTAAAAATAAAAATTAAATTAATCTTTAATATCAAAATAATCGAAAATTGAGTAATTAAAAAATTATAAAAAATCAAAAATTATTTGAAAATGAAAGAAATTATCCATTAGAATTTGTGAAAATAACGAAACTATTATATATAATGTATAACATAATAAGAATAGGTTAGGAAGTGCGAGTTATATTGTATAAATATTAATTGATTTTACAAATTTTATATAACTTATTAAACCTGACAATTTCTAATTTTAATAATAATTTCAATCATTAAAACATTATATTTTTAAGATTATTTTTTATTATTTAAGATTATTTAATAATTTAAATTTAATTTTACATTATTATACGAGGTGTATTAATATGGCTGATAAAAACACATTTGAAGGTACCACTACTGTCGGTATTACCTGTAAAGATGGTGTTGTATTTGCAAGCGAAAGAAGAGCAAGTATGGGAAACCTTGTTGCTCACAAAGTAGCTGAAAAAATATTCAAAATTGACAATCACATTGCAGCAACAATTGCAGGATCTGTTGCAGATGCACAAAGCTTAATGAAAATCATTAGCGCTGAAACTGCATTATACAGATTAAGAAATGGTAAAGACATTAGCTTAGAAGCTGCTGCAGCTGTAAGTTCTAACATATTACACTCCTCACCAGCATATGTACAAACTCTTATCGGAGGAGTAGATGACACTGGTGCATCAATATATTCTTTAGATGCAGCAGGAGGTATGATTAAGGATACTTTCATTTCTACCGGTTCCGGTTCTACATTTGCATATGGTGTTCTTGAAGACAGATTCCACGAAGACATCACTGTAGAAGAAGCTAAAGAATTAGCTTTAAGAGCTATCAAAGCTGCTACAGAAAGAGACACTTACTCTGGAAATGGCTTCTTAGTAGCTGAAGTTACTAAAGACGGATACAAGATGTTAGAAAAAGAAGAAGTTGAATCTATTATTGAAAAAATTAATAGCTAAAAAATATATACGAATTATTTATTTTTTAACTTTATTTTACAACTAATTTTACATATTACAGTATAGATAGTATATGCAATAAATTAAGTAAACATCTTTTTTATGACACAGAAGCTGTTTATTTAATCCATAAGAATATTGATGTCGTAGATTAAAATCAATATTCTTAACTTTTAATTTAATTTTAAATCCTGAATTTAGAAATTTATATAATTATATTTTTAGATAATATTAGGATTTTGATTAGTTAATTAATTTAATTATTTAGAATTAATTATAGAATAATTATTCAATTAAACGGCTTATTTAAAAATTAACCAAAATTTACTTAACGAATATTTTTAAAAAACATTTTCTATAACTGATTAAAGGAAAATAAAAGAAGAATTGGAAATTACAAAAATATTGATTTTATACCATATGCTAATTTTATACGTCTATTTTTCGAAGTGATAATATGGCTTCAAACGTTTTAGAAGAAATCAAACAAAAAATTACAAAAAAACTACCTGATGAAGTTCAATTAGCTAATATTGAATTTGAAGGTCCTGAGGTTGTTATTTATACAAAAAACCCAGACATTGTAGCAGACAATGGGGACTTAATCAGAAACTTGGCAAAAGAACTTAGAAAAAGAATCATAATCAGATCAGACAAATCAGTTTTATTACCATACGAAGAAACTATTCAAAAAGTCGAAGAGATCGTTCCAGAAGATGCTGAAATCAGTAACATCACCTTTGATGAAGTTACCAACGAAGTGGTTATAGAAGCTACCAAACCTGGACTTGTAATTGGAAAATATGGAGTGACCTCAAGGGAAATCGTTAGAAAAACCGGATGGGCTCCAAAGATTTTAAGAAGTCCTCCAATCCGATCTGAAATTATCGATAGAATCAGAAATACCTTGATGCACAACAGTAAGGAAAGAAAGAAAATCTTGCAGACTTTAGGTGCAAGAATCCACCAAGGCGGAAAATATGATAATGATTGGACCAGATTAACCGCTATGGGAGGATTTAAAGAGGTAGGGCGTTCCTGCATGTTACTTCAAACTCCAAACAGTAGAGTGTTGCTTGATTGTGGAGTAAACGTAGCAGGGCAAGATGAAAAAAGTTCATTCCCAATGCTTGGAGTTCCTGAGTTTTCAATTCAAGACCTTGATGCAGTTGTAGTGTCTCACGCTCACTTGGACCACTGTGGATTCATTCCTTACCTTTACCACTATGGATACGAAGGTCCTGTATACTGTACCTCTGCAACAAGAGACTTGATGACCTTATTGCAATTGGATTACATTGACATTGCACATAGGGAAAACAACCCACTTCCATTTAATGTAAAGCATGTGCAAAAGATGATCAAGCACACAATCACTCTTGACTATGGAGTAGTAACAGATATATCTCCAGACATCAAATTGACCTTGCATAATGCAGGTCACATTTTAGGTTCCGCTATGTGCCACTTCCACATTGGTGACGGTGCACATAACTTGCTCTACACTGGAGACTTCAAATACGAAAGAAGCAGACTCTTGGAACCTGCAACCACAAGATTCCCTAGAGTGGAAAGCTGCATTATGGAAAGTACATATGGTGGACACGAAGATGTTACCCCATCAAGAAACAATGCAGAAAAAGAATTGATGAAGACCATCTACAAAACATTAAAACGTGGCGGAAAAGTATTGGTTCCTGTATTTGCAGTAGGAAGAGCACAAGAATTGATGATTGTGCTTGAAGAGTACATGCGCCATGGAATGGTTGAAGAAGTGCCAATCCATCTTGATGGTATGATCTGGGAAGCAACTGCAGTGCACACTGCAAGACCTGAATACTTAAGCAAAGACTTAAGGGATCAAATTTTCCATATGGGAAGAAATCCATTTATTGCAGAATCATTCAATAAGGTTCAAAACAATGCTGAAAGAAAACAGATTGTAGAAGGAGAACCATCAATTATCCTTTCAACATCTGGTATGATGACTGGTGGAAACTCTGTTGAGTACTTCAAATGGTTATGTGAAGACAAGAACAATTCCATTGTTTTCGTAGGTTACCAATCAGAAGGATCCCTTGGTAGAAAAATCCAAAAAGGACACAAGGAAATCCCATTGGAAGATGAAACAGGTAAAAAAAGAATCTACAATGTTAAAATGGATGTTAAAACCATTGAAGGATTCAGTGGTCACTCCAACAGAAGACAATTGATGGAATTTGCAAAAAGATTGCACCCAAGACCGGATAAGATCATCACTTGTCACGGAGACCCATATAAAACTGTTGACTTAGCTTCAAGCATTCACAGAAGTTATAAGGTAGAGACCAAAACTCCACTTATTCTTGAAGCAACCAGACTTCAATAATTTTAAATATTTGTAAAATATTTTTTTTAAAATATTTTATTTAAAAATTTTTTAAATATTTTTTTAAATATTTCATATTTAAAACTAAAATTTATTTTTTTTTAATTTTTAATTCAATTTTACCATTAATTATTCTAAATAATTAATATAATATAAATAATAGCTAAAACAAATATTATAATGTTAGCTATTATTTAATTGTTAATAATAGCCTATTAAAATAAAACTTTGAAAAATAAAAAATTATAGAAATTATTATTAGGTGAATTTTATGGTTACTTACTCAGAATCTGGTGTTGACATTGACCTTGAAGCATTAACCGTTTCCAAATTAGCTTCAAAATTGCAGCCAACATTAGAATACAGAAATATTATTACTGACAGTGGACACTTTGCAGCATTAGTTGAACTCGGCGATAAGGCTATTGCTATGAGTACTGATGGTGTAGGAAGTAAAATATTAGTTGCAAAAATGATGGAAAAATATGATACTGTTGGAATTGACATGATTGCAATGGTAGTAAACGATATCCTTTGTGTAGGTGCAGAACCAATCGCATTAGTTGACTACTTAGCAGTTGAAGAACCAGACCCAAAAGTAGCTGAAGAAATTGCAGACGGTCTTGTCCAAGGGGCAAAAGAATCTCAAATCGCAATCATTGGTGGAGAAACCGCTTCCCTTCCAGGAATTGTAAAAGACTTTGACTTAGCAGGAACCGGTATCGGTTTTGTAGACAAGGATAAAATCATAACTGGTGCAGATATCCAGGAAGGAGATGTATTAATCGGCCTTAGAAGCAGCGGTATTCACAGTAATGGTTTAAGTTTAGCTAGAAGAGCAATCTTTGAAGAAGGTGGATTTGATGTTAACGACAAAATGCCTAATGGCGAAACCACTATCGGAGAAGAATTATTGAAACCAACCCAATTGTATGTTAAATCAATTGTTGACCTTTTAAAACATGACTTTAACATTAAAGGTCTTGCTCATATGACTGGTGGTGGAGTAAACAACCTTTCAAGACTTAAAAAAGGAATCGGATTTGACATTACCGATTATCCAGAACCACAAGACATCTTTAAATTGATTTATGAACAAGGAGTTCCTTTAGAGGAAATGTATAAGGTTTTCAATATGGGTGTAGGATT
>NZ_CACZTX010000010.1 GCF_902784195.1 uncultured Methanobrevibacter sp. | reverse complement strand
ACAGTCAAAGGATCTTCAGTTGATGGTCCTGAACTTGCAACTAAAATAGGAGTTCCTTTTCCATCATCACAGATGTAGAAAAATCCTTGAGCGTCTAAGTAAGTGTAAGCATATGGAGTTACATTAAAGCTTCCAGCTTGGAAAGCATCTTCACTCACTAATTCACATCCAGTAGTTTCCAAAAGTGAGATGAAGGAATCAACATCAGCTACTGAATCCAACTTATAAACAATAATAGGATGATCCTCATCAACTTGCATTGTCACCATTTCATCAGTCTTATCTGTCACTTGATATCCATCAGGAATGTCAAAGGTATAGTCACCTAATGACTCATAGTCATCTGCAGCTGCAATAGCTGTCATGCTTCCTACCAATATCAAAATCATTACGCTTAAAAATATGTTTTTGAATCTCATATAATCAGTCCTTTTTTAAAGCTGGTATTAATGATAATATTTCTTTAGAAATCCGTATAAATAATTTATTTTTTTTTAAGATTAATAAGACATTGCATAATGCTTTTATGGTCTTATATTTAGAACGATTGCTTTTTGAAAAAAACGATATATATTTAGTTAACTATTTATTACGAATAGTAAATCACTTATTTAAACCAACAAAGCTTATATAAGATTAAAATCATAATATAAGCAATCAATCATGCTTTAATAAGCAATTGAAAAGAGATGATACAATGGGAATATATGAAACAATTACACTAAGAAGCCACAGATTCGATAAAATCATAGAACTATTGGAAAATGCATGCGAAAAGTCCGATGATTTCAATGAAATTCAAGAATACTTTTCACTTATAAGGTGCATAGAGGAAGAAAGAAGCGCTAATCGCTCTAAAGCAAATAAGGATTTCGCAAATGAAATGGAAATGAATCTTTAGGCACTGTTGATATGATTCGGTGAAATTATTTTAATCTCATTATAATTTAATAATATCTTTAAAAAATTGTATAAAAGTTGTAAATTACGATTTAACTATTAAATAATAATTAAAATCGTCATTAAAAGTATTTAAATAAGATAAAATCCAAAATAAACATAAATATTAGTTTATGGAGGATTTTAAATAATATGGATGAAGAAAAAAATACAGGAGATAAAGACAAGATAGAGGATAAGTATTTCAAGCAAAGCATCCCTGGATTAAATCGATTATTGAATGTACTTGGCATACCTGGGGAAATTGTTAAAATTCTTCCAAATGAATATCAGAACTATAGAGATGAAACCAAAACAATGGATCTGGTATTTGATTTGAAATCAAAGGAAACCTTAAATCTCGAATTTAAATCAACATATGTAAAAAAAGAGGACATAGAAAAATCTCTGGACTATGCAACGTATCTTAGAATAAAATACAAACAGAAAACAAACAGCTACTTCATCAGCACAGTACAGAAGAAAAATAACGAATACGAAGATGAGTGGCATAACGAAAACAAGTATAAAATTCCATTAAAGACTTTTAAGGAATTCAGTGGAGAAGAGCATCTGGAAAATTTAAAAAATCTATTGGAAAAGGGTGGAATAGATGATGAAACCCAGGAACTTAATGATCTATTGCTGATTCCATTTATGGAATCGGACAAATCACCTAAGGAATTGATTGTTGAATGCATTACATTAGCAAATCAGATAAGAACTGTAAACAGAGACAAATTAAATGACATTAAAAATTTATTATTGTTTCTAGCTACCAAATATACTGATACGGATGAAGAATTTGATGAAATAGAGAGGTTGGTGAAAATGGAAGGCGGAATGATACAAAACACAGTAAAACAAATGAAAAGAATATATGGAGAAAAAGGGATAGATAGTGTTGCAATAGAACTTGAAAAAATCGGAATAGAATCAGAACTTATAGAAAAAGTAACAGATAAAGCAAAAAAAGAAATACAAAAGCAATGAAAAAAGAAATTAATATGATTAAAATAATAAAATGATTGAGATTTAAAGACTTGTGAAGAAATTACTTTTTTAGGAGATTGCATTATTTTAATCATATCGTGTTTTTGTGTGTGTTATGATTTGTGTTTTAAGAGCGATAAATAAAATGTCTTTAGCAATAAAATTGCATATTAAGGAGGGTATCGTTTTTAAAAAAAGAAATTTTAGAAATGATTAAAATTTCTTCTTTAGAAAAAATATAACGATTGTTATATTTCTCTATACTATAATATAACAATTGTTATATTTAAATGTTTCGATAAATTAATTTCATTTGGAAAAATTGTTTTAATTTCGTTATAATATTAAAAAACATTTGAAATCTCATATTTAAAAAAACTAATCCATTTAAATAAGATAAACTTTAAACTAGGGTTATTTATAGATTATCTTGGCGAAAAAATGAAAAATAATGAAAAAACAGATTTAGAAAAAACTGAAGACAAGTACTTTTGCCTTCTATATCCTGGAATAAACACCATTCTTGAAAAATTTGGATTTCCATATAAAATAGTGAGACCATGTCCAACCAAAATCGTAACATATGATGGAAAGGAAAGAATGGCAGATTTCTTTGGGAATTGGACAATGAGGACATAATTAGTTTAGAGGCACACTCAACTGCAATAAGAAAGGAAGATAAGGAAAAATTTTTTGACTATGCATGTTATATGAGCACCAAATATCGAAGAAAAGTCCACACATTAGTCCTCAACACTCATTATAAGGACAATGATGAGCTTATTTTCAATTGGCACAACAATGACGGGTTTACTATACCTTATAAATCGTTTAAGACCTTGGATGGTGATAAAACTATAAATAATATAAGTTTGAAAAATAAAAACAACGAAGAGCTTAGCAAATCAGAAATAGGGGATTTAAGAATACTTACATTCATGAAATCAAAAAGATCACCTAAAGAATTGCTAATCAAATCAATCGATCTTACAGTCGATGCAAAAATGAATGAAACAGAAAAGTTACACACAGCAGTTCTCCAATCATTTTTAGCTAAAAAATTCATAACCGATAATGAAGAATATAAGGAAGTGATGAAAATGATAGATGAAAGTGCACTGGATTTTAAAGGAATACTGGGAAGAAGAGACCGAATATACTATGAAGAAGGGCAAAAATCAAGAAACTACCAAATAGCAAAAGACCTCATAAAAGAAGGACTAGACGATGAAACAATAAAAAGAATAACAAAACTAAACCAAAAAGAGTATGAAAAACTAAAACAACAATGCTCAAAATAAATCTTAAAAAAACAGTACTAGAAAAAAATGTAAAAAAATATAAAAAAACAGTAAAAAAACAAAAGACTTATCACTAACACGTAGTGATAAGAATTTTGGTCCAGGTTTTGCGCTCCGAAGGAGCGGAAAAGCTGGGTCTATAATTCGCTAATAGCTAATTCGATGTCTTCAGCTTTAACGGTTTTACGTTTTGCTAATTCTGCGAATTTAATAGCTTTTTTAGCAACTTTAGCAGCTTGTGCTTCTACGTAAGCGTTTAATTCTTTTTTAGCGTCTTCGCTTACTCTTTCAGCACCAGCATCTTTAATGATTCTTCCGATAGGAGCTACAGGAATTGCCATAAATATCATTCTCCATAATTTTATTTTAAAAAACTATACTTATTACTAATGCAATAATTAGTGTAAGCTTATTCAGAGTTCATATTTTTAAAAAATACTAGCTGAACAAGCTTTTTTTCATAAGTACAATAATATCTTAATATTTACTACTATATAAAGGTTTCTAAAAAATAGCCCTTATAACGCCCTTAATTAACAAAATATGATATATTAGAATATAGAATTTGAATTCAGTAATTGTAATGATTTATAATTAAAAATCATAAACTATATATACAACAAATAAAATTCTAACTATTCATATGGCATATAAAAAATTAGTTTATTAAAACTCAAACTAAACAAAAGTAAAAATTAATTTTTTACATATTACAAATGATTAAAAAATATTGAAATTTTTCAAAAATCAACTATGTGAAAAAATTCAATAAATTGATTAATATTATATAGAAATAAAACTAAAATAATTGTAGATAAAAAATATCAATAGCTTTGATAATAAGCTAGTCTTTAGATAAAACAATATGGATGAAATCATGAAACTTAAAATTGCAGTGCCGTCTAAGGGCAGAATCAGTGATCCTGCAGTAAGAATCCTGGAAAAGGCAGGACTTGGCCTCAAGGACAGCTCAAACAGAAAATTATTCTCACAAACTTACAACGAAGACATAGACGTGATGTTTGCACGTGCTGCAGACATTCCTGAATTTGTGGATGAAGGAATCTGTGATATGGGAATCACAGGATACGATCTCATAGAGGAAAACGATGCAGATGTTGAAATACTCTTGGATTTGAACTTTGGAGCAACAAAATTAGTTCTCGCTTCACCTGATGACAGTGAAATAGAAACAAAGGAAGACCTAAAAGACGGAATGACAATAGCTACAGAGTTCCCAAATCTCACTAGAAAGTACCTAGAGGAAAACAACTTGGACATCAAGATTGTAAAGCTTACAGGATCAACTGAAATAGCTCCATTCATTGGAATAGCTGATGCAATCACAGACCTTACAAGCACAGGAACTACACTCAACATGAACCATTTGAAGATTGTTGATACAATACTTGAAAGCTCAATAAAATTAATAGCTAACAAGAACTCATATGAAGAGAAGAAGGATCTTGTGGAAGCTGTAAGCACCTCCATTCAAGGTGTGCTTGAAGCTGGAAGAAAGAAATTGCTTATGATGAATGTAGCTAAAAAGGACCTATGTGAAGTTCAAAAGGTCATGCCTGCAATGAGCGGACCAACCGTATCTGAAGTGTTGTCAAAAGAGGAAACAATGGCAGTTCAGGCAGTGGTTGGAGAGGATGAGGTCTTCGAGCTTGTAAACAAACTTAGAAATGCAGGTGCACGTGACATTCTTGTAGTTCCAATAGAAAGGATCATTCAATGATTAAAAATAATTTTTTAATGGTTAAATTTTATTATTATTTATTTTCAGTGATTTAATGAAATTCCTAAGATTCAAGAACAAGGCCGACAGTCTAAATGAAGATAAAGAAATAAAATCAGGTTTCCTAGACGATGAAGGTAAGGTCATCGAACTAAATGGAGACATTCTAGACTACTTCAATAAGGACATAAAATTCATTTTATACAATATGGTATCATCACACGGCTTAGATGACATTGAAATACTATCCCCAACTGAACCGTCTAAAATAGTCTGCATTGGCCTCAATTACAAGGATCATGCAAAGGAATTGAATCTAGACCTACCTGAAAGCCCTGTAATATTCATAAAGCCATCCACTACAGTAAATAGAACAGACAACATAATCATCTATCCTAATGTGTCAAAGCAAATAGATTATGAAGGAGAGCTTGCGGTTGTAATAGGAAAAACAACCAAACAAGTTAGTATAGAAGAAGCGGATGATTGCATCTTCGGATACACAATAATAAATGACGTTACAGCAAGGGACTTCACCCTTGGAGATGGCCAATGGACAAGAGGAAAAAGCTGTGACGGCTTTGCTCCAATGGGACCATATATAGAAACAGACCTTGACCCATTGAATCAAAAGATCATAACCAAGGTAAATGGAGAAACAAAGCAAAACTCAAGCACTTCACAAATGATCTTCTCTCCACAGGAAATCATCTCATACGTTTCACAGACAATGACATTGAATCCAGGAGATGTGATAGCTACAGGAACACCTCCAGGTGTAGGTGAAATGAAGGCAGATTCAATAGTTGAAGTGACAATAGAAGACATTGGAACATTAAAGAGCTATTTAATCAAAGAAGAATGAACAAAATTGAATAAAATAGATAAATTATTATAATACTTTAGAAATATTATAAAACAGAACACCTTTTTCAAAAAGGAGTTCTTAAAAAAGAGGTGAAAATATGGAATTAAATAAAATTTGTTTATGTGCGATCGTATTATTCTTTTTATTCCCAATAATAGGATTCTTTATGCACCACTTTTGGAAAATGTTAATTTTAGGAATCATCATTTCCATTATTGTTGGAATCATCGGATGGTTCAAAGGAGACGAAATAGCTCCTTAAGTGTCCTTTTTATATAGCCTGGTGAAAACATGATTATAGAGATCATAATAATAGCTATACTATTGATGATTATATTTGGGCTATTGAAATGGATGATGAAAATCGGCATGAAAGTGTTTATCATAGCAATTCTTGTATTCATCATCATGGCATTGCTAGGATACATATTCTAAAACATGTGAAAGAATTAAAAGGTTTTTAATCTAATTAAAAACTTTTTTTCATTTTTTTTAAAGTAAAATTAATATTTCTATTTTTTTCTTTTTATTTATAAGACCACTATTCCAAGTGTAAAATTTAAGGAGCGTAATAATATATTTGGCCATGAAAACCTTATTTCATTAAAGGATTTTGAAAAGGATGAAATTGAATTCATCTTAGATGAAGCAAGCAAACTTGAAGATGTTGCTAAATCAAAGAAGTTATCCAGAGAGCTTGAAGGAAAAATATTAGGACTCTTATTCTACGAACCTTCCACAAGAACAAGACTTTCCTTTGAAGCCTCCATGAAAAGACTTGGAGGGGAATGCATTGAACTTGGGGACACATCAATCAGTTCAGTGGCTAAAGGTGAAAGCATAGCAGATACAGCAAAGATGTTTGAATCATACTGTGATGCAATTGTAATAAGACACGACCTTGAAGGAGTGTCACGTTTCCTCTCAGATATCGTGGATGTTCCAATCATAAATGCAGGTGACGGTGCAGGCCAACACCCAACCCAGACATTATTGGACCTTTACACAATCAAAAAGCACTTCGGAAAAATAGACGGATTGAACATAGCGCTTCTTGGAGACTTAAAATACGGCCGTACCGTACATTCACTCTCATACGCTTTGGGAATGTATGATGTTGAGATGACATTTGTCTCACCGGACCAGCTTAAGATGCCTAAGGAAACATTGCATGACCTTGAAGAGAACAATATCAAGTTCAAGGAAACAAACAACCTTAAGGATGTCATTGATGATGTTGATGTCCTCTACGTTACCAGAATCCAAAAGGAAAGGTTCCCAGACGAAGAGGAATATGAAGAGATCAAGGGAGCTTACCTGATCAATAAGGAATTGCTTGAAGGAAAGGACCTTATTGTAATGCACCCACTACCAAGAATAGATGAGATTGCATATGATGTTGACGATACAAAGTACAACAAGTACTTTGAACAGGCTGCAAATGCAATTCCAGTAAGAATGGCTATCCTAAGAAACTTGATTACTCATAGGTATGAGTAATTACCTTTTACTTTTTTTATTTAAATTATTCAATAATATAATTATTTCATTATAGATTTCTTCACTGACACCTACATTTTTCATATAGAATTTGCTATCATAATCGGCGTAATTCCTAAATCTTCTTATTTTTCTCAAGTTTTCACCTAAAGCCTTCTCATCACCATAAGATTTTTCCAATTCATTTATTAGAAATGAATGAGAATCATTCGAAGGAACTGTTCTTTGATATTTATCTTCATAATAATTCTTCACTAATCCAAAAGCTGCATAATAAAAACGGCCTACAGCAGAACGTTGATACTCTTCCTTTTTGGAAATATTTTTCATACAGTTTCCAACATCATAAAATTTATCCCAAGTGAAAGTCAAAACAATACCTCCACTAACAGCAAACGCTTTACCTTGCAGTTAGAGACTTTCAAGCCATCTATTTCCCTTTCTAAATCATGCAACTTTTTACGATTGCTTTTGAATTCCTTTTCATCACCATGAATGCATAGCATCAAATCTTCCAAATCCTTTATTTCCGGATCTGTTGCATATGATAATGAATAGAAATAATCTGGAAAATAAGATTCAAGCAAAGGATAGACTTTCTCAATTAATTCCAATAATCCAGTATTTGAACGAATAAAATCAATAATCTCTTTTTGATTGATTAATTTAAAATTATCTAATATGCAATCTCTTTTATTTTCTTCAATTAACATACTATCACTTGTATCAAATCATATATCAACTAAAAGCAATGGCTTAACATTGCAATTAGAAACTTTCAATTTCTCTATTTCATTTTCCAATTCTTTTAATCTCAAACAATCCTCATCATAAACCTTTTCATCACCATTGATAAATAGCATGATATGCTCGAGATTGATAATTTCAGGATCTATTGAATATAATAAACAATAAGAATATTTTGGAAAATAGATTTTTAGCAAAGGATATGCTTTTTCTATTAATTCCAATAAGCCATTGTGAGAATTAATAAAATCAATTATTTCATCACGATTTACTAACTTAAAATTATCCAATACACACCCCTTATTGTTTTCATGGATTAACAAAATATCACCTTTTTAAAAATTAATTAAAATTGTTTATTTCTTAAATAAAAGTTTAAAAAAAGTTATATTTAAAGTTAACTAAACAAAACAGTATTTTTAACAAAATTAAATCAATATTATAGTAATATAGTAAAATTAGAGTGATTTAAACAGATATAGTTTTATATAGTAAACCATGCTAAATGTTTTAAAAAAGGAAAATGTAAAATAAATAAAAAAAGAAAAAAATATGGAATAAAACCCTAAATCTATTCATTGCTCTTCAAGGATTCAACCATATTCACCTTCTTGATCTTTCTTGAAAATGCCAAGTTGACAAGAACAGACAATCCAAAGGTAATGAGGAAACTGACTATGAAGTTCCATAAGTAAATGTTGATTGGGAAGCAATACTCATCACCAGTTGACCCCATCATGATGCCCATCAAAACATAAGCTCCAGGAATAGCTAGAATAAATCCAATAGTTGAGAACCATAGGTTTTGAGTTAACAAAAGCCTTCTCAAGCTTTTTGAGTTGAATCCAAGAACCTTGAGTGTCGCAAGCTCCCTTTGAATCTCAGTGAATGACAATAGACCTAAATTGTACAATACCACAACTGCCAAGACAATTGCAAAGGTAGTGAGGACACTGACCATCAAGTCCAATGCTTCAGTCATTGTGTTCCATCCCTTCCTGATGTCTTCACTTGTTGTAATGCTGCTTACTCCAGTATAGTTTTCTTTCACGTTCTTTTTGGTCAATACAACATTTGTGCTGTAGTTGTAGTCATCCCCTCCAATCTCATCAAAGACTTCAGGAGACATTATCAATCCTTGGCCAAAAGGAATTGAGTATGTTTCTGTAATCTCTGAATCAATCCATTTAGGGTTTCCTGCAACATGCCATCTTACCTTATCTCCAACCTTCAATCCAAGGACTTCAGCCATCTTGTCTGAAATGGCCACTCCATCAGGATCAAGGCTTATATAGTTTCTGTTGGCATCGGTAACCTTGTAATACTCTGTATCGTTCATTACCGTAAGGGTTCCTGTCTTCTTGATGCCCTTATACTTCAACTCAATGGCTTCTTCCCTTATTCCTTCACCGCCAGTCTCATCCAAGATATGATCCAATTGTGAATCTGTGATGTTTTCTTCTAATAATAGCTTTGAATTGAAGTTATAGATTTGATTGTACTGCCAATCCTCAACATCATTGATTGAATCGACCATTCCGAATGCAGACATTACCAAAAGGGCACATGCAAATACACCGAAAACGCTCATTATCGCTCTGGTCTTGTTCCTTTTTGCATCCCTATAGTTCCATCTTTCATTGAAGCTGAATCTTTCCCAAATCTTGGTTCTTTCAATAAGGCCGGAACTTACAAGTTTTGGAGCCTTTGGCCTGATTGTTTCTGAAGGATTCTCATCGCTGATTCCCTTTACTGAAATGTAGCTTATCAATACAGAAGAGACTACCATAAGTCCTGCAACAGCAAAGAAGCTGATGTCCCATGAAGGTCCCCAGCGAGGAAGCGAATAGGTAGATGACATTGTTGGATAGAATAGATAAGGTATAGTCAAAGGCCCTACAACAAGACCTATAACAGAACCGCTTAATGACAATACGAATCCATAAGAGAGATAGTGAAGGATTATTGACTTGTTGCTGTATCCCATTGCCTTTAAGGTTCCTATCTGCATCCTTTGAGCTGAAATGACACGGGACATTGTTGTTACCAAAGTCAAAAGTGATACAAGAACGAAAATGGCTGGAAATATTCCTGAAAACATCTGGTGTTGAGATATCTCATCCTGCAATGTCTTTATGCCAACATTATTGTCACGGTCGACATACTGAACATAGGCCTTTTGGCCCAATTTATCCTCCAATGCAGACTTGAAGTCCTTCTCATCCAATTCCTCATAGCCATCAAGAGCTATTGTATTATACACAATGTCAAAATCAGCGCCTTTAGATGGGATGTAAGCAAAGCCCACTTGAGAAAAGTCAGGAAGCAAGCTACCTTCCTGGATATAATAGACATATTCCGGAGAATACATTATTCCCCTAACTGTTTTAGACACCTTATTTCCATCGAACTTTAAGGTGATCTTATCTCCAATATCCAATTTACGGCCATCTGCAAACCTTTTGTCAATCCAAATTCCTTCCTCATCATTAGGGTCAAAGTCTTTCCCCTTGAAAAGGTAGAATTTGGATATGTTTTGATTTCCCTCTACAACATGCAAAGTAATCTCTGGGTCTGATGAGTAATTGGCAACCGTATCCACTACCATCTCCCTTTGGGCATCCTTGATTTCTTCCATGGATTTAATATCGGAAAATACATCGTCACTTATTTCCTCTCCATAGATCCACCCATCAGCTAGGTTTGTATTCTCATAATAGCTGTTTGATACATCCACCATACCTACAACTTCACCGCTAATTCCTGTAAATGCAAAGACTCCTATAAGAGCCATTAAAAAGATAGAGAGAAACTGGGCCTTATGATCCTTGAAATCACGTAGCATTTTCCTATATAGCATTTTCATATTATCACTTTTTTAAAAATAGAGGAACTAACATCAATAATTTATCACTTTAAAAATAGAGTGAATCAACACTCTACATATCTCTAATTGAAATAAAAATTCTTACCACTCTATCTCATGTATATCCAAGGGATTTTCATTGACAGTAACACTTTCAATCTTTCCGTTTTTGATTCTAATCAGCTTGTCTGCAGCTTCGGCCAATTTTGAGTTGTGGGTTACAATGACTACAGTGGTATCCTTTTCATGGCACTTGTTTTGAAGCAATGAAAGAATCAATACTCCTGTATTTGAATCAAGAGCTCCAGTGGGCTCATCACATAAGAGCATCGCAGGCTCCTTTGCCAAAGCCCTTGCAATTGACACCCTTTGCTGTTCACCACCTGAAAGTTGAGCTGGGAATTGGTTTCCATGGCCTGTAAGGCCTACAGATTCAAGAATCTCATCACCATTGACATCCACATCTGTAATATCCTTCATCAATTCAACGTTTTCCTTTGCTGTCAAGTTTGGAATCAGGTTATAAAACTGGAATATGAAGCCAACGCTTTTGGCTCTGTATTTGGTAAGCTCATCATCATCAAAATCTACAATGTTTTGACCATCAACTATTATCTTTCCGCTTGTAGCTGAATCCAAGCCACCTAGCAGATTCAATAAGGTGGATTTACCTGCACCGGATGGACCTAAAATAACAACGAATTCCCCTTTTTCAATCTTAAGGCTTAAGTTATCCAAGGCCTTCAATTCATGGTCTCCGCTTTTATAGATTCTGGATACGTTTTCAAATTCTATCATTGTTGACATGTCAACCCTCATTTTAATGATTAATTAACAAGATTTTATCAAATTAAATTGTTCTCATCATAAAGTTTGTTTCTTAAATTATATAAATTTTTAGGTATACCAAAATATTATATGATATGAACACTCAATTTTATTTCGAATGAATTATAAATCTCTAAAAAAATATTTTATACAATCTTTTAAACAATATAAAACTTCCCATTAATATTATAGAAAGAATACTTAATATACTTAACAATTCAACTAAAAAAATATTTAATAAAATAAAAATCATATATTAGGATAGGAAGATAAACTTTTTATAATAAATTCAAACAGGCATCATATTATGACTAGCACAATAAGAGAAGAGATAAAGAAAATCATTTATTTTATCGTTTACTTGATTCTAGAGGTAAGCATATTCTTCATCATAACTAAAACCCTTGGAGGAATATCAATACCAAACTTCAGAACCGCATTCATAGTCATAATACTCCTTTCTTTAGTAAACGCCATATTATGGCCTCTTTTAAGCTATTTTTCACTGAGATTCATTGTGGTTACACTTGGATTCGGAACATTCCTTATCGACGGAATACTCCTTTACTTCATAAGCCTATTCATTCCTGGAGTTTTTATCAGTGGAATAGCATTGTTTTCCGTTCCTCTTCTGATTGGACTCATATCATCTCTTGTTTCACTTGTATTGAACATTGATGATGACGATAGCTATTACCACAACATCTTGGAAAAGGAAATGAAGGCAATCTACACCGAAGCTAATGACAAAGAAGGTTTCATATTTCTGGAAATAGATGGCCTTTCCCATCATACATTAGAAAAGGCGTTGGAAAATGGAGATATGCCTACATTGTCCAAATGGATATCCGATGGAAGCCATAAGCTTGTAAAATGGGAAACAGACTTGTCAAGCCAGACATCCTCATCACAGGCAGGGATCCTTCATGGAAACAACAATAACATTCCAGCATTCCGTTGGGTCGAAAAGGAAAAGGACAATCGCATAATATCCTCTAACGGAAGGACTAACTCTGAACTCATTGAAAAGAGAATATCAAATGGAAAAGGCTTGCTTTCAAACAATGGAGCAAGCAGAAGCAATCTCTTTTCAGGGGATGCAACAGACCACATATTGACTTTCAGCAAATTCGCAATTTCCAAAGCAATCAAGTCAAGAAGCTGGTATTACCTATACTCAAAGCCTTATGCAATCACAAGAATCCTGATACTCTTCATATATGACATGATCATGGAATTTGCATCAAGGATGAGACATTTGTTCAAGAACATACAGCCTAGATTGAAGTGGAGAGGATTTGCATACTATGTGGCACGGGCAGGTGCAAATGTGGCCATGAGAGAAATTACAACACTCACCTTAATTGGGGATATCCTTGCTGGAAACCACAATGTGATTTATGCAACATATATGGGCTATGATGAAATAGCTCACCATTCAGGAGTTGAGGATTACGATTCATTTTATGCACTTAGGCAAATAGACAGGCAATTCAAGCGTTTGGAAAAGGCAATGGAAAAATCTGCCAGAACCTACAAGATAATTGTATTGTCAGACCATGGCCAATCCAATGGATTCACATTCAAGGAAAAATACGGTGAAAGCTTGAATGATTTGGTAAAGGATCTCTTGCCTGATGACATTACAGTTCACAGTATTCTTCACTCAAATGATGACCACTTTAGGGAAAAATACTCTCTAAAGCCATATGTTGAAGACAATCTTGAAAAGGTGGATAGAAGAATTGAAAAATCCATAGACAACACAAAAGAAAAAATAGACACAAGAATAGACAACACCAAGGAAAGAATAGACAACACAAAAGAAAAAATAGACACAAGAATAGACAACACCAAGGAAAGAATAGACAACACAAAAGAAAAAATAGACACAAGAATTGATAATACAAGGGAAAGAATAGATTCAAGGCTTGACTTTGAAATAAGCCCACGTGAAAAGTTCAATGAGATAAAAAACAACTCCTCAACCTTAGAGTATTTCAATAAACTGAAAAGCGAAAGAAGTTTCCTAAACAGCGATGAGCCATTCGCCAAAAGACTTAATAACATTTCAACTGACTTGAACTTGAATATGCAATTTTCAAAAAAGACAAAAGTGAGTGAGAAAACCGCTCAAACATTGGTTCTCGCTTCTGGAAATTTAGGATTGATTTATTTTACAGACTGGTCCAATAGAATGACATATGAGCAGATAGAGGATGCATTTCCTGGACTCATCAGTGGATTAGCCCATCATGAAGGAATAGGATTCGTTATGGTGAAATCTGAGATATATGATACAATAGTGTTTTCAGATGATGATGTGCTTTACCTTGACACAGAAGAGTATTATGGAAATCATTTCCTCGACAGGTTTGGAGAAAACACCATCAGAAAGCTTAAAAGAACAGATGGATTCGCACATGTGCCAGACATTTTGGTAAACAGTGCATATGACATTGACAGTGATGAGGTCTATGCATTTGAGGAATTGATCGGAAGCCACGGAGGTGCTGGAGGAAACCAGCAATATCCATTCATCCTATATCCAAGTGAATGGTCATTGGAAGAGGAAATATTGGGTGCTGAAAATGTATATAAGTTCTTTAAAAGTGAAATGGAAAAGTCCTGGAATGAAAAATAGAATAAAAAAGAATTAGGTCTTTTTTAAAATAACTAATCAATAAAACCAACTATTTTTTTAAATTAAATCAAGTTTAATACCTAAAAACATTATAAATAACTATTCAAGATTAAATCAAACTCAAAAGACCTAAAGACACTACAATCAAAATCAATGTGGATATTGAATCTGTCAGACTTGTAGATAAAGGAATGACAATATTATCCGGATCGAGCCCTCTTCTATATGAAATTGTAGAGATATAGAAGACTACAAGCAACATGACTAAAATCAGGATCATACCTGCAATAAGGCTTATCAAAATGGATTGAAGGTATCCGACACCAATGTTATTGAAAGCTATTGTAGAGGATTCAGCCAAGAATCCAATTAAAGGATACATTACAACAGCTAAAGTTACAATAGCTATGAAGTTTTCCATTGTATGCTTTTTAGGTCTCAATACCGGATCGATTAAACCGGAGTGAAGACCTGAAGACAATCTTGCACCTAATATGCTTACCAAACCGCCACTTTCACCAGAGAACAATGGAACCAATGTAAGCAATGTTTGATTCTTAAGGAGTGTGCTAAGTGAGTTGTTCAATATTCCACCTGCAACGGTTCCCAATATGGAACAGAAGAACAGGACTGGAGTGGATTGCCTAACGATATGCCTTACTTCATTGTCAGCAGTGTATCCTGAAATCAATGAAACCACTGTAATCAAGATAATGATTGCAAACAATACCATCTTGACGATTGGATTGAAACCTATTAGATTAACAATCAAAACACTTAAAATGATTGCAGGCAAGGTAAAGAAGTCTCCAACCGCTGCAATGAATGGTGTTGTGATGTTATCTGGATCCCAACCACCTTCAAAGCTCTTAAGTGAAATGAACATTGTAATAGGGAGCATGATGACTGTAGAAATCAATCCGGCTATAAATGAAATTAATACAAAGTCGAAAAGGCTTATGCTTGGGAAATCGAATAATATGCAGATTACCTTTGCAATAGCTCCAAGCAAGACTGAAAGAGCCATAGTCAATATAATTGATGCTGTAATGTTTTCATCCAAAAGGTCTGACCTTTTGAATTCAGGGGATATTGTACCAATGTGGAGGTGAGTGCTTAACCTTGAACCGAAGGAGCCGAAAATGTTTCCTCTCATACCAATAGCTCCTGGAATAATTACCATAAGGCCAGGATAGGTCTGTAGGAAGAATTCCATGTTTCCTAAAATGATACCTGCACACAAGTCACCAACAGCACAAATGGAAAGGGCTATAAGACTTTCCTTTAAAACAGAATCAGTGTCAGCTAAAAATTCTCTTATATAGCTTACAAAACGTGCTGGAAGTGAAACGATGAACTTTACAGCATTAAATAAAAATAGAATGATGCCAACAACCAATGTGATGATAGATTCCCCAAATTGACGTGCCATCTTCATTAGACTTTTCAATTGGTTCACCTCCCATCATCATAGTGTCACATCCATACATATTAAATAAATAATTTAATTGAAATCAATTTTCATATAAAATCTAAATACACATAACTAAAATGTTAATTTAATCATCATCAATAAATTCCTCAATGTTTCCTAAATCCTCTAATTGCATTTCTCCATCAGCAAGCTTTTCAATGATTTCAGTTCCTGTTTCGGATCCTTTAGCTATTAAAACGTCTCCTGCAAGGATAACAGTGTTCTTGTCAGGTCCGTAAATCCAGGAATCTCCACGTCTGATGGAAATGATTCTCATACCAGTACGGTTGAGCAATAGTAATTCTCCTAAAGATTGGTTTGCTAAAGCGGAACTTTCTTCAACATTTACACGAATGATGTTCCTTTCGGATTCTTCCATAACCATTTTGAATACAAGGTGAGGTTCGAATCCTTTTAAAGTCAAATCAGCTAAATCCTTTGCAGCATTACCCATGGATTCAGCAGCTTCTGCAATCTCAAGCAATGTAGTCAATTTTTCTGCATCCTCAAGTGAACGAGCAGCTACAAGAGATTGCTTCTTAATCTCATAATTCATGCTGTTGAGTCTGTTTTCAAGGGTCAATACCTCTTCTGCCGCAGCTTTGTTATTGAATAAAACAGCAGAATAAGCTAAATCAACCATTAATTCCGACATATCTTTCATTTCAATTAAAATATCTTTTACGCTTGGCATTTTAAAACCTTCTTTAATTAATATGTAATAAATAAGTAAATTCTATTTTCAATTAATTTCTAAATGAAAATTATTAATGATTTTATTGTTAAAAAATTAAATTATAAATTATTTTAAAGTTTTCAATAGACATTCACGTCTTAATTTCAATAATTCCATATGCTTGGCTTTCAAATCATTCTTATCTTCCAGAATGTCTTCAAGTCCTTTTCTTACTGCCTGACATGGCTCTTCAAGATGAATCCAATCACAGTGTTGACAGCTCCAAACATCCTTGTTCTTGATCCATTCACCGCCAGTCAATCCATCAGCACATGGATAGAAAGGACAATAGCAGAAATCGCATGCCTCCAATGCCTTATGGCATGGCAAATATTCGCAATCATAGTCAAGGCCCTTAGGGGTTTCATCCTTCAAATACCTTTCAAAGAAATCAATGTTTTGTGAAATGAACTTAGGCTTTACAATATATTCAGATGAGGTGACCATATAATCCTCAAGCTTGTAAGTCAACCTGTTTCCTATAATCAAAGCGGAATCCTCTTTTATGCTTTCCTCATTGATGTCCTTGAAGCATGAGATTTCATATGAATAGCTTTCATTCACAATTCCTAGCAATAACTCATCATTGAAATCATTCACTGTTTCCTTAAGCAAGTTGAAATTGGCCTTATCATCATCCTCGCCAAGTGGATTATGAATGAATAAAACAAAATCATTCTTCAATGCAAACTTAATCTTATTCTTGAGCTCTTTTTCTGATACAAGAGGATTGTTCAAGTCAATTGATACAAAATCATTGAATGGAGCTCCCAATACAGCTGAACTGTAATCAATTGGAGAAACTGCAGGATAAATCTTCAAGTCAAGATCATCATACTTTGAACTGATTTGAATCAAAAGATTGGCTATACCATAAATGTTTCTTTTATTGGAACAGATAAGAGCAACATTATTTTGAGATGCCTTTGAAATGGCCAATTCTATCTTGGAATAGGATTCCTCAAGTTTGGAATAGACATCAGAACTATCCTCTATGGATTCTGACTCATCCAAACCAATAATCACTTCATTATTGGACTCATCCAAAGCATTTACAATGATTTCCTTGTCTTTAATGTATGTATCCAAAACGCTTAAATCAAGATTATCATAATTGACTATGATATCAGATTCTATTATGGCATTGAATACATTTATGGTAATGTTTCCTATATCAGAACCCACGCTAATAAGATTAATCATCATATCACCTTTTAGGACCTTAGTCATTTTTTATCTTTTTGAAAAAGCTTTAATAAATAATTGATTTAGCTAATAATAGCTAAACCTAAAACAAATAGAATAAAGGAGCTAATAACTCACTTGTAGAGTCACTAGAGCCACCAGATGATCCGCCAGAAGAAGAACCTCCACCAGATGAGGAACCTCCGCTAGAACCACCAGAAGAGCCTCCATCAGATGATGAACCTGATCCTGAATCGGAACTGGAACTGGAACTGCTTGAACTGGAACTGCTAGAGCTGGAACTTGATTTAGAGCTTGATTTAGATTTTGAACTTGATTTATATTTTGAGCTTGAATTAGATTCGTCCAAGATGGAATAGCTATTGTCATTAGCATCAAATATTTTCAAGATTGAATCAACCTTTAAAGTGTCCAACTTAACTTCAATACCGTTAATGGTATGTTCAGCAGTGGCTGTAGCAATGATTTTATAATCTGGCTCACCGTTGATTATGATGGAACCGGATTTTCCGCTAGGCTTGGAATATCCGAAAGCGGTTACGGTTACATTGAATTCTTCCTTGTCAGTGTCGTCAGTGGTTGTGATTGTCATGTTCTCTACATTGACACCGTCGACATCCGCCACCTCTGATAGCTTATCAGCCAATTCAAATTTATTTGTTACATTGATTTGGTCCGGATCTTTAATAAGCAATCCGCCAACATTCTCAGGACTGAAAAATGAAGTGACAGTGCTGACCTGCATATTTATTAATTCTCCTGGATCAGGAACCTCTCCAGTTGCTAAAGTATAGGAACTGAACAGCCCTATTTCAAAAAATACAAAAAATAACAAAATTATAAGTATTATTCTTGAAATTTTCATTTTTATACCCTTTATGAATTAATTTTTTAAATTTTTTAAATTTCTGAAGTTATGATTAAATTATTTTTTAAATCATTTTATAAGCAATCTTCATATGTTCATCACTAAAAACAAATACTTTTCATTAGTCTCAATAAGTTTTAAATGTGATGAAGATATATTGTTAGTATCTTATAATGATATAGTTTATATTATTTATATATAATAAGATTATCGAAAAATAATGCAATATAGATTATTTTATTAACAATAAGAAGATAATATAAATATAAGATTAAATTAAAAATATTAACGAATGTAATGGAACTCTCAAAAGGGAAAATCACAATAATTATTCCAGGTGATTTTGCCAAGATAAAGGAAGTAAAAACATGACTGCTGAAATTCTTATTAAATTTGCAAGGAAAGGGATAATCCTATCTCCAGAGGCTTATGATTTAATCAAAAACTCTAAAAATCCTATAAATTTAAGTTCAGAGATTATTGTAAAATTGAAAAGCGGAAATTATTCTAATGAGATGGTTCCAGTTGATGTAAACACCATTAAAAATATGGAAGGGCTCAATTTAGAAATGCAAGAGCTAAGTGATATCACATCAGGCCCTGCAAAGCAAAGCCAACCAATAGAAAAAAAGCCACTTGAAACCAAGCCACCAGAGATAAAAACCCAAACACAAGCTAAAGAAGAAAAACCAATAGCTACAGAAACTAGTGCTCAAAAACCAGAACCTGAAACAATTGAAACTGCTAAAACACCAGAAAAAGAACAGCCAAGAGTAAATCCGGGTTATGGTAGTGAACATGTAGTTAAAATTGAAGATTCAGAAGTTTCAAAAGATGTGGAAATAAAATACAAAAGAAACCTTACTGAATCCAAAGTCAATTTTGATAAATTCAAGGTCCTCAAAGACACAAGCAATAAATCTTACACAAGCGGTGAGATTGGAAACCTAATAGAATACTTCCAAAACAGATACAAGAAGCTATCTGGAATATTGGAAAAGAGGCCTGAACTTAGAACCTGGCAAAAGATCAATGAAATCACTGAAAATCAGACTGACTTGAACCTAATCGTAATGATTACAGATATCAGAAGCACTAAAAACGGCCATTATCTGATTGAAGTGGAAGATGATACCGGTTCAATGCCTATATTGGTAAGCAAGGACAATGATGACTTGATAAGGGCTGCAAGAAACCTTATGAGAGATGAGGTCATTGGAGTCATTGCACAGAAAAGAGCTGGCCCAAGCGAAAACAGATTGGCAATTTGCCAAAACCTCATTGACCCTGACGTTCCAAGAAAGGAAAGGAAAGAGGTTGATTTCGGTACCGTATTCACATCAGACATTCACATAGGAAGTTCAACATTCCTTGAAGATGCATTTGTAAGATTCACAAGATGGCTTAATGGTGACTATGGTAACGAAGAGCAAAGGGAAATGGCCAATAACGTCAAGTACATGATTATCGGTGGAGATATTGTAGACGGAATTGGAGTTTATCCAAACCAGGACAAGGAATTGGCAATCAAGGACATTACAGCTCAATATGATGAGGCTGCTCGTTTAGTTGGTGATATCAGAAGTGACATCAAGATCATCATCACTCCTGGAAACCACGATGCTTCAAGAGTTGCAGAGCCACAGCCAGCAGTGCCTGAAAAGTACGCTAAATCATTATACAAGCTAAATAATGTGGAATTCCTATCAAATCCAAGTACAGTAAGCTTGGATGGCCTTGAGGTATTGATTTACCACGGAAGAGGAATAGATGACATGGTGATGGGATCAAATGACTTCTCACACGAGCGAAATGACCTCGTAATGAAGGAATTCCTAAGAAAAAGACATTTGGCTCCATTGTATGGTGAGAGAACTCCACTTGCTTCAGAACTTGAGGATCATTTGGTTATTGACTCTGTACCTGATGTATTGCATACAGGACACGTTCACATTAACACCTATGCAAACTATAAGGGAATTCACTGCATAAATTCAGGTACTTTCCAGACTCAAACAGAGTTCCAGAAAATTTACAACATCGTGCCAACACCTGCAGAGGTTCCTATCATTGATGTAGGTGGAAATTACAAGCAATTGAAATTTATTGATTAAATTAATTGAAATGGCTTATTCAGATGTTTGGCTATTTAAACAGCTGTTTACATCTGCTTTTTTATGAATTATAATATTTATAAGGATGATAATATGGAAAAGGAAATTGTAAAATCCGTAGTTGAAATGTCAGCTTATGTTTTTGAAAGAGGATTGGTCTCTGGAAAAGCGGGCAATGTAAGTGCAAGATTCAAAGGTGAAAAGGGTGATATTGTAGCCATTACACCTACCTTAAAATCCCTTGCAGACTTAAGGGAAGAGGATATTGTTCTTGTAAATGAAAAGGGTGAACTCCTAACCAAAGGAAAGCCATCATCTGAAGTGGGAATGCATTTGGCGATATATAGAGAAAAGCCTGATGTTTATGGAATCGCACATACCCATTCACCATATGCAACAGGATTTGCATTTTCTGCCAAGAAAATAAAGCGTCTTGAAGGATTTGGAGCTATTAAGTCAGAATACCTTAAGGACATTGAATACTTCAAGCCTGGAAGCAAGGAACTTGCTGAAGCTGCAAGTGAAGCTCTAAAGACAGAGGATGCAATCATCTTGAAGAACCATGGAGTCATAGCTACTGGAGAGACAGTGAAGGAAGCGGCTGCTCTTGTTGAATTCGTTGAGGAAATAGCTAAAACACAGTTTGTGACTCATGTGTTGAATTCAATTGAATAGAAAATAAATAATTTTAAATAAATTGAATTTATAAATAATCTTTCGTTATAAAAATTTATATACATCAAAAATAAAATAAGATACTATGAAAATTGAATTTGAAAGCATTGGAACAATACATTCCCCATTTAAAGAGTTAGAGGGAATGCCAATCCAACCAACTGGCGCTAAGGGAATAAAGGGAAAAATATGCCTTAAAAATGAATTCAAGCCAGGATTAAAGGATATTGATGGTTTTTCACATCTTATACTCATATATCACTTGCATAAGACAAATGGAAATGCACTCGAAGTGAAACCATTCATGGACACTCAAACACATGGAGTATTTGCTACAAGATCTCCAAAAAGGCCTAACAATATTGGAATGACTACTGTAAAATTGGATAAGGTGGAAGACGACATTCTCTATATTTCCAATGTGGACATACTTGACGGCACTCCACTACTTGACATCAAGCCATATGTTCCTCAGCTATTTGAAGACACTTTAGTTGATGATTTAAAAATAGGATGGTTTGAAAAAAACCATCAAAAGGCAAAAAGCCAAAAGGCAGATGACAGATTCATAAAATGAATTTATCATGCCTCTTTTTTATTAAAAATAAGTTTTTTTCTTTTTATTATGCTTTTTAAATAAAATTATTTTAATATAATTCAATTTTTTCAACTGATTTTAACATAGACTTTATCATGATTATTTGATTTTCGAGAAAATGTCAAGTCATAATCAATAATTTCATCCTCTTCAGTACGCTTGACAGGATAATCCCTAAGGGAATACTCTCCAATCTGCTTGCCGTTTAAATGACTCAATTCCTTAATGACCTTATTTACAATGGTCAATTCCTCATTTTTCAAATCAATTTCAGGTCCCTTTAAGGAAAAATACCTATTCATTATCTTGCCGCAAGGCAATCTTCTCTTTCCCAAGCTTATCTTATTTTCCTCAACCAATTCCTCTATGGCCATTTCAAAATGAATCGGCACAGGCCCTCTTTCCTTCTTTACGTAGGATTCATTTGTAATTGATTGGTTGAACTCCTTATAATAATTGAAGTCTGAAAAGTAAAGCAACTTGTGAAGAACTGTTCTTCCAACAGTGTTTCTGAAACCGCACTTGTAGATGATGTGATGCAACACCATTTTGAATTTATCTTTATCAAAGTCCATTCTTAACCCTCTTTGAAATTATATATCACAAATAAATTATTAAAAACTTTTTATTTCAACTTAATAAAGATGAAAAGGAAATGTTTCATTATTTATCAAAAACTTTTTATTTGAACTTAAAGAAGATAATCATTTCTTAATTTACTAACAATATACCATAAATATATATACTTTAAAAAGCATATCTTATATTGTTATAGACTATTTACTTTTTTTGAAACTGATTTATACTTATTTTGATAATATTTTCAAAAATTGATGAATAGGGAGGAATTATTATGGTAGAAGAAACTTTTGAAGAAGTATCCGCAATTTTAAAACATATTATGGAAAACCCAAGTGTACCACGTAATATTAGAAGAGCTGCAGATGAATCTTTCCAAACATTAAACGATGAAAGTGAAGATCCAACTGTAAGAGCTAGTGCTGTAATCTTAAAGTTAGATGAAATCAGCAACGATCCAAATATCCCAGTTCATGCAAGAACCTTAATTTGGGAAATCTTATCTAAATTGGAAGCTATCACAGTTTAAATTTTCCAATTTAATTATTCTTTTTTTACTTTTTTTAAATTATTTGAATTATTTTTTACAATTCTCTATTTTTTACAATAATTTATCATTATTTTTCATTTTCTATCTAATTTTTAAAACAATTATATTTGCTGTAATTATCTCTAATTCAATTAGGTCAAATTATAGGAAACCTAGACATGTATTTCAAGTGTAAAATTAAGAAAGTTTTATATTGATTTCATTGATTATTTTTAAAAATTTTTCAAATTGATAACCTTTATAAGTAACGAATTTCATAAAATAATGTACATACTATTTTTATAGGGGTGAAATGTATGAACAAAGAAAAATTCAATGAAAAATATGTAACTGTAATCTGTTTTAACCAATTTCATGGAAAGAAGATATTTAAGATTGGTTCTATTTTAAAGCTCATTAAAGAGCCGGATAACAACCACGACTCAGAAGCCATAAGAGTTGAAATGAGATATGCCGGCAAAGTGGGATACTTGGCAAACAGCACTAAAACCGTTGTTAGAGGCACTATGAGTTCAGGAAGGGTTTATGATAAGATCGATGATGAAAATGCATATGCGATTGTAAAGTTCATTTCCCATCAAAATGTCATTGCTAAAATCATCGAAGAGGATGAACTTGCTGAACTTAGAAAAGATCCTGAAAATGATGTGAATTTCATTTAAGGCATTTTATCAAAATCAAATTTTTAAATAATCTATAATAAATTAGTTTGAATAGTATAAAACAAACATGGGGTGATGATGTGGAAAAGACAAACAAAAATATAGAAAATAGCGAAGTGAATGAAGACTTGAACAAATTTGAAAACATTGCATTTATTGACATAAACGGCACTAAAATATCCATTGAGCTATTGGATAGCCAAAAGTACGAAAATGTAGAGGCAATTCCAATTAAGAGTGATTTCTTTGGGAAAAAGGATTTCCTTACTCTTAAGAAAGGATATGAGATGAACCTTGTTGAAATCAAGGAACTTGAGCATTCAACAGTGAATACCGTTTCATGCAAAAACGATTCAGTAACTCCACTAATATTAATTGATGGTGATGAAATTACCGGTGCAATGCAAAACCGTATCATAAATGACACTTTGCTCATTCCAGCCAAATCAACAATTAATATTCCAGTTAGCTGCACTGAACATGGAAGATGGCACACTAAAGGAGAAGGTGCGGAATCAAGAACCTTCAAGCCATCATTGTACTCTGCAAATCACAGTACAAGAAGCAGAAAATCAAGAGCTTCCTATGAAGAACGTGACTATCAAGGTGAAGTATGGGATTCCATTAGTGAATTTGAATCAAGATCAAATTTCAAATCAATGACCAGTGCTTTAAACGACAGCTATGAAAACCTTAAGGATAAGCAAAATGACTACTTGAGCAAATTCCATATCGAAGATGGTCAAAATGGAGTTATATTCATAGTGAATGGGGAAGTTAAAGGATTGGAATTGTTCTACAATCATAGCATTTACAAGGAGTATCATGAAAAGCTCTGCAGAAGCTATATCATAGAAGCTATTGTTGAAAAGAAATCTGTAGATGATATTGACAGATTGGAACTCATGAAGGTTTTGGAGAACATCTCACAAAGCGAGTTCAAGTCTAAAAAATCTATAGGTCTTGGGGACAATCTCAAGTTTTCAAATGATTTCGGATCAGGTTCTGGCCTTGTATGGGAGGATGAACTGATTCACATGACTTTCTTTAAGGATTTTGTAATCAATGAAGTTATTATCTAACTTCATTTCTCTTATTTTTATAAACTCTTTTTGCATCAATTAATCACTTAGAAAGTAATATCCTTTTGCACCATACTCTTTTTTAATGATCAATAATTGAATTAAATAATCTTAAATCAAATAATTTTGATTAAAATAATAATAAATAAACTTTTTTTAAAAATAATAACGTGAAAAAATAAATTAAAAAATAATAATTTCTTCTATAACTGAAGAAGAATCAAATCCATAAATACGAAAAAGAAAAATATTGTAATCAAGAATATGCTAAGTCTTGCAATGTCTATTGCCTTGTCAATGCATTCCACTTTAAGAGGATGCAAATTGTCACCTAATGTATAGACTCCCTCTTTTTCAAGCTGAATGTTCAATGCTCCTGCCACAGTTGCCATTGTGTATCCTGAATTAGGACTGTCACAGTTTCTAGCATCTCTTTGCATTATGTAATATGCCCCTCTCCAATTTAGAGCTAAGAATGCTGCAGATATTATTATTAGAAATCCGGATATCCTGGCAGGAATATAATTCAATATATCATCCAAATGAGCGAGAACAAATCCTATATTATAAAGCTCATCTGTTTTGTATCCAAGCATTGAATCCATGGTATCGACAACTCTATGGATCATTGCTGCAAGCACAGCCAATATAACTACAGTGAAATCATTGAATCCTAAAAGGAATGCTATGATACCAACGATTGAATAGTAAAAAATAGTTGAAACATAGGAATCTGGAATGTTTTCAGTTAATGTTTCAATAACAGCTGAAATGACATGCTCCTTATTCAATTCACTTGTTTTCCTGCTTACCAAATAGCTTACTGCTTGACGTGCCTTCTTTAAATTATTGTTTTTCAAGTCATGTGCCACATCTCGTGCTGAATCAATGAGAAGTTTAACTGAAAAAGTGGATGACAACAATAAAAGGGCCACTAATTTGAATAGGTATATCATTCCATCATTAAGGTACATGAAATGCTTTATGACTAGCATTGGCACTAAAACAATAAGTGAAGAAACAGCTATTACACCGATAGAAAGAATAAGTCCAGATATCTTATTGTCATATCCTATAAGATATTTCTTGAAAAAGCTGATGATGCTTCCAATCCATACAACAGGATGCAATTTTGCAGGAAACTCTCCTATCAATAAATCAAATGCCAAAGCAAAGAGCAGTATTGTTAGCAGCATATAAATTGAATTTGAGTAAAGTTCAGTTATCATTAAAATTAAATATATTAGCAAACTATATATAATTTATTGATATGATAAATTTATTAAAAAATTATTTAAATTATATGAAAATGATTTAAAATGTTATATTGAAATTTTATAAAAATTTTAATTTAAAACTAAATATTCATATTTATTTTATGGGATGATAATATGGCAATAGATGAAGAACAAGTCAGAAACTGGTTAATGGAAGAGGATCTTATCCGTGAAAAGATATTTGATGAAAACGCTAATTTCCATTACATCATTAACTTTCCAAACAACAATGCAATGGACATAATCAATCCTAAAGGAAAACCAGATATTCTATTGATTGGATGTGCAACTGAAGTTTCACAGGAAGAGCAGAACATTATTAAAAGCAGTCCTAAAGACATCAATCAGGAATTCATTTGGAAGATAAGATTTGCATTGAATGAAATGCTTCTTGATTTTGAATTGGATCATCCCAATGATCAATTGAAAAGATTCATCATCACAGATGACATATTTGGAGATGGACTCTCAAAACATGTTTTAATCAAAACAATAAAGAAAGTGTTCAAGGGAAAGCTTCAATGCATATGGATTCTTGGAAAAACATATGGATCTATTCAAAACAATGATATTCCTGATTTATAATCATTAATCTCTAATTTAATTATTTTTTATTTATTTAATATTTATTAATTTATTTTTTAATTATTATTCTTTAGATTTATTTATGATTTTTTGTTTCATTTTTATTATCATTATCCTCATTATTTTACTATTATCATTTTTTTAAAAATTATTTATTAATGTTATTTTATTTTCCACATTTTTCAACGATTTTTCTTCATTTTCAATGATTTATACGATTCTTTTTTCATGTTTTTTAGAGAGTGAGAGATGTGTTTCAAGTGAAACGATTTCGAGGGTCTTGAAAGTATCGACAGGTATATTTCATTTGTATTCACTTGAAATTTAAGTCTCTATCTTTTTTAAAAAAATTCCTCATTAAAATTCTTCTTTCAGGATTTAAAGACCAAATAATGTTTTTAAATTTTTCAATGAAAAAAATTTACACTTGAAATACATCCCTTCATTTTCGTTTTTCACCAATTTTGCTTTCACTTGAAATGGTACTCTCTGTCTTTTTTTAACTATTTTTTACAAATAATTATCATGTCAGCAATTAAATTTTCATTAAATCATTGTTAAACAATAATTAATTTGTAATATTAAAATCAAACGTTAAAATTTTATTATTTTTAAAAAATTATTACAAATAGCTTAAATTATTCAAATTGAATTAAAAAATTAGGTTTATTTTAAAATAGACTACCATTTCAACTGTAAAATTTATTTTAAATGCTTTTAATTTCTTTATTACACTTGCAATTTTAGCTAATATTATTAAAGTTTTTCCATTGTTTGAATTTTTGAGAATGTTCCTTAAATTTGAAATTATAAAAAAGTTTAAATATATAATCTGATAAACAATAGTAATACAGTTGAAATTTTACTATTGAATATGAAAATTTCTATTTTTTTAATATTATTTAACTTAATTTTTCTAAAATTTCAAAAAACACGATTTTAGATCTTATGCTTAATTTTTATTAAAAAGGGTTTATAATTTAAAATTCGCCAACGCATTAATCGAATTTTAAAAAACACATTATATTTATGAGATGATTATATGAGTGACAACATTTTCGAAGGGCTTGATGAATACTTGCCTATGGATGACAATATCTTTAAGGATAAGAAACCTTTGGATCATCGTTTCTTACCTGATAACTTGCCACATAGGAAAGAACAGATCACATCTATTGCCAGATATTGGGTAGAGGCATTAAAAGGCACTACTCCATCAAACATTACTATTTATGGAAAAACAGGAACAGGTAAGACAGCAGCTGCAAAATTTGCAAGAGAGCAATTGATTGAAGCAGCTCGTGACAAGCCTGTTTCCATTTCAGTGGAATATGTCAGATGCACGGATTTCAATACAGAGTATCAAGTGCTCACTTACTTATGTCAAAAGCTAGGAAGGGAAGTTCCTAATCGTGGTTGGACAAAAGGGGAAATTGTAAATGCATTTAGAGATGTATTGAAAAGAAATGTATTTGGAAGGAACCGTATCTTGATTGTCATTTTAGACGAAGTTGACATTCTTCTTGAGAAGGATGGTGACGGCTTATTATATACCCTTACCAGAACAGACAACATTGCAATATTGTCAATCAGTAATTACCTTAACTTCAAGCAATTCATTAAGCCAAGAGTTGCAAGCAGTCTAATGGATAAGGAAATAGTGTTCCCACCTTATGATGCGGAGCAATTGGCTGACATCTTGAATGAAAGATCCGAACTTGCATTTTATGAAAACACTCTTGAAGACAGCGTAATTCCATTATGTTCAGCTATGGCTGCTAAAGAGGAAGGGGATGCAAGATATGCACTTGACTTATTGGAAAGCGCAGGAGACATTGCAATTGACAAGGGATCTGAAAAGGTTTTAGGTCAATATGTACGTGAAGCTAAAGATGTCATTGAGTACAATAAGGTTAAGGATGTCATTGTAACATTGCCTACCCAACAGCAAAGGGTTCTTGCTGCTATCTTAAGATTGACTCAAGAAGGAGAGGAAATCACTTCAGGTAAATTATTTGAGGCCTATAAGGAGATTTCAAAAGGGGATGCTGTTACCTATAGAAGAATCTTTGACTTTGTAAATGAGTTGGAGATGTTAGGTATCATTTCCACAAACACTGTATCCAAAGGCAGAGCTAAAGGCAGAACCAATATCATTAGCTTGCAAATTGATACAGATCTTTTGGAAGAGAATTTGTATAGTGTTTTATAGCCCAGCTTTTCCGCTCCTTCGGAGCGAAAACCTGGACCAAAATTTTTTACCCCAGTTGGGAGTAAAAAATCTTTTTTTCTTTTTTTAGCTATTTTTTTTAATATTGGCTATTTATAACCTATTTTTAAAATGAAATTTACATCCTGCACTTTAAAGTAATCGTAATTCAACTCATCATTTGATATTAAAACATCTGTCATGTTCTTTGGAATGGCCACTAAAACAGTTTTAAAATCACCTACTCTATTTTTAGGAACATTAAAGTGTATTGAATAGATTTCATCAGAAGAATTACCCAAATCTTCCATAAGGAATGGATTTAAGTCAATGACTTCCTGATTTATTATTTCCTTATTTTCACTTGTTCTATTTAGACTCTCTAAAATCCAGTAAGTGCCAGTGTCTTTTACAGATTCATCGCTTATCAGATAATAGTTATATTCATCCAATGATTCTTTATAGACTCTAAAGTTTTTACATAGCCAAAGAGATCTTCCATCATTTGAATGATTAGTTAGATAAGGATTAGTGTCATGATTACAAAACATATCTTTATTGTAATCATCTCCGAACAGCTCAAAATCATTGAAATTATACACTACAAAGTTTGAATAAAAATCACATTTCACTGTTCTATTCACTGTTACAATGTTATTATCATTGACATTATCATTTTTATCTTCAAAATCATATCCCATCTCTATAGGCTTTATTTCACTGTTTAAAGGATAAATAGCCATTGAACTTATGACACTATCATTTAACAGATTACTATCTACAAGCGAATCGTAATTGTTTTTTATCTTAATTAGCTTATTATAGGAAATTGCATTTGACATTATCATTTCATCACTTGCACTTTCATCAAAAAACTCACCATTTTCCACATTTTTATTCTTTATTGCAAGTCCTGGAATGATATTTTTCGACACGATTCCATTTTTCAATCCCTCATCATCTTCCCAATTTTCAGGATTTCCAGGATTATTCAAAAGATAATCCGATGATTCGATAGCAATAGTTTCAAGAGATGAAAATTCTTCTTCACTTATCATTCTTTCATTCAGCCCATCACTTAAATTGGCTATAACTCCTATTATGAAAATAAGCAGTATGATTGACAGAAGCAGTTCACTGGAGTATAGGATGCCATATTGGTCTTTGATTATATCCTTTATCTTCATAGTAAATCTCCTAAAAGCCACTCATTCCATACTTGACCTTATGGCCATGAGGGTCAAGGTATAGAATCTCCTTTAACCTATCCTCATCATTATAGATGACTTCAACTCCCGGATAAATGTCATCGCTGAATATAACATGGTCTGATCCGCATGCTGAGACACGGCCAGTTTCATTTGTCTTTTGAGGATTGATGAAGGTTTCAAAACCGTAATGCTCACATCCGCTTTTTCCTTCAAGCCTGCATAGATAACATGCTCCATCTCTGCTTTCATGATAATATCCATTGTCCCTGCAGTTTTTCATTATCTTTCCATTGTCATCTCCATGATGCTTGTAAGGGTCATATGGACATTTCCTTATAATCAATGGAGAGTTGGCATCGATATAAAAAGAGTAGTTTTCAACACCCTTTGACCTTAAGAATTCAGACAATGAATTACCATAATTGTAGAAGCTCTCATTGTATGAAAGGCCATGATAATCTTTCAAATAAAGAATAGGAACAGGATCCTTTAAATCAATGCAGTCAACATCAGATGACACGATTTTTTCAAATGAGTAATCTCCTTTCACACTTAAGATGTGAGTCTTGAATTTGTATGAGAAGGGATTTGATGTATTTTCAATAGCTATTAGTGATGAATTGATTTGGATACCGTAGTTTTCATAGTATTCCTTGTTTTTTGCACTTAGCTTTCCATCAACTATTTCCTTCAAATCGCTTTTGGAGTCTAAAGATGGCCTTTTGTCTTTTATAATCTCCTCACTTAAGTCTTCCAATGCTTCATGTTCAATAAGTGGAAGGTTTCTTATGTAGTCATTTACAATATATTGAAAGTTATTGGATGAAACAATCTCTCCATTTTCCCTTTCCTGATTAATTGCAACATTTAAAATGATTATCGACAATAGTAAAAAGCCGATTAGAATCAGGCTTGTGAGGATGATTGAAAAATTTCCCTTCTCATCATTCAACAATTCTTTTCTTGTAGAATCATTACTATACTTTTTATCCTTTTCATATTCGTTATTTTTATTATTAATCTTCATTAATTGGTTTATATTTAAAAATAATATTTAAATCTTTCTCAATTTTAATTTTAATCTTTTTAAATCATTATAATTTAATCAAAAGAGTGTAAATTACTTTTTAATTATAAGTTTTCACTTTTGTTATAGTTTAATTATTTAAGAAACTTATTTTGGTAAAGAATAGCCATTTAACTTAAAACTTTATTATAGATGAATTATAAATAAAATAATATTATAAGTAAAGATAATATTTATTAACTAAAAAATTAATAAATAAATAAAAACTATAAACAAAATTAATGAATTTTTAATCATTTTTATCATGCTTATTATATTAGGAGGAATTTAATGTCTGATACTGTAAGAACCTGGCGTCATATCCAACAAAGATATAACCTTGTTGGATCAAAATGTACTACTTGTGGTCAAGTGTTTTTCCCACAAAGAGTAATCTGTCCTGATTGTAGAAGAAAAGGAAACATTGAAAATATCCAATTTTCAGGAAAAGGAAAAATATTTACCTATTCTGTAATTAGAACACCTACTTCTGACTTCAAGAAAATAGCTCCTTATGCTGTAGCTATCATTGAACTTGAAGAAGGTGCTAAAGTAACTGCACAAATCGTTGACGCAGATGTTGATGATATTCAAATCGGAGACCCTGTAGAAATGGTCTTTAGAAAAATCCGTGAAGACGGCCCTGATGGTGTAATTTCATACGGATTCAAATTTAAAATTGTAAAATAATTTTTTAAATAGCTTTTTAGCTATTTATTTTTTTATAAACCTTGAGTAATACTTTTTTCCAAATTATTATTATAAAGTAATACTTTCTTATTATTATCAAAGATTAAAATTTATTTAGATATGTGTTTAAAAATACGTAAAACTGTGATATTATGACTTATGAAGACACTGCTGTATTATTGTTAAGCCATGGAAGTACTCTTCCCTATGCAGAGGAAGTTTTTAAAAAGATATGCGCTAAGTTTAAGGCAAAGACAGAATTTGATGCTGAAGTAGGATACATGAAAGTGGCTCGTCCAAACTTACCTGAAGCCATTAACATTTTAAAAGAACGCAATCCTAACTTAAAACGCATTATAGCTACTCCAGTATTTTTAGCTGCTGGAATTCACACTAACATTGACATACCAATCATACTTGGTCTTGAACCTAAGGAAACAGATCCAAGACAACCGGATGGAATCTATCCTGAAGGACATTATTTATACGGCCTTGAAGAGGTTGATTTCGATGGAGAAATTGACTTATTAGGTCCTATTGGCCCTAATCCAAAGCTATTGAAAATTATCAACAATAAAATAAGCGGTGCACTTGAAGAATCAGAGCTTGACGCAGATGCAAAAACCGGAGTATTGCTAGTTGTACACGGAAGCAGATTGAATTACAGCAAGGAATTTATCACAGACCTTTTCGGACAATTTGAAGCTCAAACTGAATATCCATGTGACTTTGGATTCATGGAACTTGTAGACCCTAACATTCCAACTTCAATCAATAAGCTTGTAAGCGAAAATGAAGTTGACCGATTGGTTGTCGTTCCTGTATTCATTGCTCCTGGAGCACATACTACAAGGGACATTCCAACTATTTTAGGATTCATAGAAGATGATGGAACTGGCCATCACCATCACCATCATCACGACCATGGACATTCTCACTCCCATGACCATGAACACAGTCATGACCACGACCATGATCATGGCCATAGTCATTCTCATGGACATCATCACCATCATCATGGCCATGATGATGTGAAAATGGAATTTGATGGGGAAATATTATATCCAGACCCAATCTGTGACGATGATGTTTTAATTGAAATCCTTGAAGACATGGTTAAAGAGGCATTAGAATAGTTTTATTCTAATTTCCTTATTTCTTTTTTTAGTAAAAATTTTATCTTATTTTTTCTTTATAAACATTTATTTCCTATTTTTAGTAAAATTATTAATATTCTTTTTTTAAATATAATATTGAAAATATCATAAAAACTAATTATGGGGTATTTTATGCATAAGAAATTCATGGATGAAGCAATCAAGGAGGCCGAAATATCATTGTCTGAAGGTGGTATCCCTATCGGTGCAGTCCTTGTAAAGGACAATGAAGTAATATCCAGAGGCCATAATAGGATTATACAGAACAATTCAGTAATTCTTCATGGTGAAATGGATGCAATAGAAAATGCAAAGGGCCTTGATTATGACGATTATAGAAAATGCACCCTTTACACAACCCTTTCACCTTGTCCAATGTGTTCTGGAGCAGTGCTCCTATACAATATTCCAAGAGTGGTTATAGGTGATAATACAACCTTGATGGGTGCTGAAAATCTCTTGAAGGATAATGATGTAGAGATTATTGTTCTAAACGATTCAAGATGCAATGAGCTATTTGAAAGCTTTGTAAATGAAAACCCAGGAGTTTGGGAGAAGGAGCTTGCAAAGGTAGGAAACACTACAGAGCTAAAGAAATGATGAAGTGAGAATATGGAATCCATTATTACAAATGAAAAGGATGAGAGATTCATTGAGCTTACAAAGGAGTTGGACAATGAATGGTTCCAGCTTCGCGGTGAGGAAGTATTGAAATATCAGGAATATAACGATTTAAAGGACCCTCATATTGTAATCCTGGCTTTAAATTGGGGCAGGCCAATAGCTTGTGCAAGCTTTAGGCTATTTGATAAGGACACCATTGAGATAAGAAGAGTTTATGTCAAGAAAAGATACAGAAGAAATGGAATAGCATACAAGCTTATAAAGCAGCTTGAAAAATTGGCAATGGAAGAGAATTTCAAGTATTCAGTCATTGAAACAGGAAGAGAAAACACTGCAGCCATTAACCTATATAAGAAGCTGGACTATGAGGTCATCGACAGTTTTGGCATGTTTGAAGGGGATGATTTCTGCATCTGCATGAAAAAACAGTTTAAAAGCCTTATTTTCTAACCCATCATATCTTTTTCTTTAATCTATTTTTTTAACTTTTTTTCTTTTTTTAATAATATCTAAAAATTTTTTATACTAAAAAAATCAAATATTTTTATATGAAATCAAGCCAAATAAAAGTCTCCGAACTCGGTGAAAAGCAATTGATTGAGAGAATCATTCAAAAGTCAAAATCATGCTCTATCTATAAGCCTTCCGATTTTAATGATTTTGATGATAAAACATCAATAGGAGACGATTCTGCACTTACAAATGTCAACATTGATGACAATAGCTATTTGGTCTCATCATCTGACATGCTGATTCAATCCAGCCACTTCCCAAAGGCCATGACTCATTTTCAAATGGGATACAAGTCAGTTGTAGTCAATGTAAGCGATCTTGCAAGCATGGGTGCAGAGAATATTGGATTTTTATTGAACCTAGCTATTCCTAAAGACACATTGCTAGATGACTTTGATGAATTAGTCTGTGGAGTTATACAGGCTTGTGACAATTATAATATCCCATTAATCGGTGGAGATACCAATGAAGCCAGTGAAATCATAATCTCTGGAACAGCCATTGGTCAGGTAGATAAGGAAAGGGCATTGATGAAATATGGGTTCGAAATTGGAGATTTGCTTTGCATAAGCGGTGAATTGGCTTATGCTGCACTTGGATTTGAACTCTTAAAGCTCATTGAAGAAAACCCTAAAAGCAAAGAAATCATTGAAAAGATTAAATCAATTGATTCAACACTTATTGATTTAGCTATTTTAAAGGCATTGAAGCCAGAGGCAAAATATAAAGAAGGCCATATTTTAAGAGATTACAATACAAACAATAATAGAATCACAGCTACCGACATTACAGATGGCTTGGCAAGTGAATTATATGAGATCATAAGCTCTGATAAGAAATATCATAATGGTGAGGATTCATACACAAAAGGAATAAGGATATATGAAGAAAAGCTTCCAGTAGAAGATGAATTCAAGGAAATAGCTAATGTCTTAGGATTAAATTACTTGGATTTATTCTTCCATGTAGGAGAAGATTTTGAACTTTTATTCACAATAAACAAAGAGTTGAAAGATCAATTGTCAAGCGATATGAATTATTATGTAATTGGAGAGATTACAGATAATAATACAGTTGAAATAGTACTCTCAAATGGCAATATTGAAAAAATAAGCTCAAGAGGTTACCAACATCTAAAATAGGCAATAATTTTTCTTATTTTTTCGCAATGAATTTTAATTTAATGAATCTAAATTTTTTACTAAATTTATCAGGTGTTTTTATGTTGCATGAAAGCAGATTTTACACAAGATTATATGACGAAAATGATGAAAATTCACAAATAAAAAAACTGCTTCAATGCAATCTTTGTGGAAAAAAGTGTAAAATAGCTGAAAACAGCACTGGATTTTGCAATACTCAAAAAAACATTGATGGAAAGCTTTATTCCTTAAATTATCATAGGATTGCTTCCTGTCATACAGATCCTATCGATATATGCTTTCAATGAATTCTTTCAATGAATTCAACTCAACTAAAATACTACCAGAAACCATCGTTAAAAATGCCATTAATGATAATTGCCTATCGATTGCTTGGACCTACAATGAACCTACGCTATACTTTGACTTCGCCCGTGAAACCTCCTTGATTTCACATAAGGAAAATCTTAAAAATGCATATGTTTCCAATGGCTATATGAGTGAGGAATCATTAGAGGAAACAGTGAAATTTATCGATGCCTTCAACATAGACTTGAAGTTCTTTGATGACGGGCTCTATAGGAAAATATGTGGAGGCAAATTGGATATTGTTCTTGACAATCTAAAAGCAATTCATCAAAGCAAGTCCCATTTGGAAATCACCACCCTTTTGATCAATGACTTGAATACAGATGAGGACCACATAAGATCAATCTGCAATTTCGTATTGGAGGAATTGGGAGAAGAGGTTCCCATTCACTTTTCA